>JAAYRP010000015.1 GCA_012518715.1 Alcaligenaceae bacterium
CCAGGCAAAGTAGGGCGTAGCGAAAATAGCTTATTAATTAATGATAAAGCCATTCAAGTATTTCACCACACACAGCCCGATGCGGTTGATTGGCAAGCCTTAGACATTGATATTTTATTAGAGTGTTCTGGTGCTTATAGCCAACGAAGTGATCTGGAAAAGTTCATTCAAGCGGGTTGTCCACGAGTTTTAGTCTCTCAACCTACAGATAGCGCTAACGAAGTCGATTACACCGTAGTATTAGGTATCAACGATACTGAGCTAAATGGGCAGCAGAGCATTGTGTCGAATGCCTCCTGTACAACGAATGCCATCATTCCTGTACTGGCTGAGCTCGATGCCGCGTATGGGGTGGATTATGCTTTTCTTACTACTTTGCATTCGGTAATGAATGATCAACCCATGATTGATGGTTACCATCATAGTGATTTACGCCGCACCCGTTCTGCCATGCAGTCCATGGTACCTGTGGCAACAGGTTTAGCACGTGGTGTAGAGCGCCTATTGCCTCAACTACAAGGCCGAGTCCAAGCCAAAGCGATTCGTGTACCTATTTTAAATGTATCCGCTATTGATCTGATGGTGAAGTTACGCCGCTCTACCACCAAAGAGGAAATTAATAGTCTTTTCATTCAAGCTGCGCAGCGTCATCCGAATACGTTATCCTATTCGGATAGACCTCATGCTTCTATTGATTTTAACCATGATGCTCACTCTGCCATTATTGATGGCAGCCAAACCTGTACGAACCAAGACGGTTTGGTGAACTTATTTGTCTGGTTTGATAATGAATGGGGCTTTGCCAATCGTATGATTGATATCAGTCAGCTTTGGGCTAGCCGTTTTCAATCTCAGTCCACTTAAGTACAGCTCATCGGTAACCGTCTTGCATGCTAATTTTTTAGGATTTGATCATGCAAAACACCCGTATTGAAACCGATTCAATGGGCACTATCAACGTACCTGCCCAACATTATTGGGGAGCACAAACACAGCGCTCCATTCAAAACTTTCCTATTGGCGTAAAACGTTTTACGCTTACGCCCGTTTTGATTGAATCCCTAGGGATACTCAAGCAAGCCGCGGCAAAAGCCAATCGTGATTTGGAGCAAATTCCTGCGGATATTGCAGAGCTAATTATTCAAGCAGCCGACGAGGTGATTACAGGTCAGCTAAATGCAGAGTTCCCATTAGTGGTTTTTCAGACGGGGTCTGGAACCCAGAGCAATATGAATGCCAACGAGGTCATTGCTAATCGAGCAATCGAGTTAGCCGGAGGGGAAATGGGCTCCAAAACCCCAGTTCATCCTAATGATCATGTGAACCGTGGCCAATCTTCCAACGATACTTTTCCTACTGCGATGCATATTGCTGTTGCGTTGGCTACCCATCGTCATTTATTTCCCCATGTGCGCGCTTTGCGTGATGTTTTAGCGCAACTTGCTGATAAATATGCCTCGATTGTAAAAACTGGCCGCACTCATTTACAGGATGCGACCCCCATTACTTTAGGACAAGAGATTGGTAGCTGGGTAGCGCAGATTGATTTTGCTTTAGATCATATTGAACAGCAATTACCCGGTATTTATGATTTAGCCATTGGTGGTACTGCAGTTGGGACAGGACTTAATGCCCATCCCCAATTTGGCGATAAAACCGCTGCTTATATTGCTGAACATACCGGCATGCCATTTAAAAGTGCCGCGAATAAGTTTTTTGCTTTATCTGCACACGATGCTTTAGTGAATTTTTCTGCCGCCTTGCGTACATTAGCCGGTGCTTTGTTCAAAATGGCCAATGATGTGCGTTGGTTAGCGAGTGGACCGCGTTGTGGTATTGGAGAGATTTCTATACCAGAAAATGAACCAGGCTCATCCATCATGCCAGGCAAAGTTAATCCCACCCAAGCAGAAGCCTTAACCATGGTATGCGTGCAAGTATTTGGTAATGATGCAGCGGTAGCTTTTGCTGGAAGTCAGGGGAATTTTCAGCTAAACGTCTACAAACCCGTTATGGTGCATAACGTCTTAGAAAGCATTCAGCTATTAGGTGATGCATGCGCCGCTTTTAATGAGCATTGTGCCGTAGGCATCACCCCCAATCGAGAAAAAATCGAAGCTTATTTACAACAAAATCTCATGCTGGTTACTGCTCTTAATCGCCATATTGGCTATGACAAAGCGGCTGCTATTGCTAAGCTGGCTCATCAAAAGGGGCTGAATTTAAAAGAAGCAGCACTCGATCTGGGCTATGTCACCGCTGAACAATATGATCAGTGGATCGATCCGCTAGCAATGACGCGACCTGAATAAGCTAACCGTAATCCCTTTCTGCCCCGCCCTATAGGACGGGGTAGGGGGATGACTACTTATTTGATTAAGGTGATGGGAACGGTAATACGGCTTAATACCTTTGTTGTAGCCGAACCTAAAAGCAGCCCTGGCACAGCCCCCAGACCGCGTGTTCCCATTACTACATGGTCACAATCATGCTCTTCAATATACGCTTGGACTTTTTCTGCAATCTGTCCCACTGTGACGTGGACTTGGTAAGGAATTTGCTCTTGGGCAAGCAGCGCTTTTGCCGTTTTTAATGCTTCTTTGCCCTCGTCTTGATAGTAGGCGTCGAGTACATCTGCGGTAAAAAAGCGCGCAACATTATTAGAAATAATA
>JAAYRP010000081.1 GCA_012518715.1 Alcaligenaceae bacterium
ATTAACGCGGGTAGCTCAAGCTTAAAATTTAATGTCTACCAGATTCCCGAATCCGGCACCCTCGATGTTAATGACCTTAGCTTCTTGTATGGGGGGCAAGTTTCTGGCATTGGTACAGAGATAGCGCATTTTAAAGTCAAAGGGGCTTTGGGGCAGATCCTCGAGGACCGTGCTACGGCTTTTGAAGAAACCAAAGATCTACAAGCTGCACAAGAATTATTAGCTAACTGGTTAACTTTTAGAATGGATAAGCCGGCGATTGCTGTAGGGCATCGTATTGTACATGGTGGCGCCGATATGGATGATAGCGCCATTATTACCGACGAGGTGCTGGATTATTTAGATGCTTTGGCTCCTTTGGCACCATTGCACCAGCATAATAACTTAGCACCAGTGCGTGTTATCCGAGAGTATTGGCCACAGATTTTGCAGGTAGCGTGTGTCGATACGGCTTTTCATTGTCACCAGGATGAGCTTTATAACTATTATGCGTTACCCAAGCGTTATTACGAACAAGGCGTAAGACGTTATGGCTTCCATGGTTTGTCTTATCAGTATATTTCAGATTACATGGCACAACACTTGCCCGATCTACATAAAGGGCGTGTGATTGTTGCGCATTTGGGCTCCGGCTCATCGGCTTGTATGATCCAAGACGGTAAAAGTGTGGTAAGTACCATGGGTTTTACTGCTTTAGACGGGTTGCCTATGAGCACTCGACCTGGGCGTTTAGACGCAGGGGTGGTTCTGTGGTGGATGCAGCAGCGTAAAAAAGATGCCGATGAGATCCAGGACTTACTCTATAATCAGTCGGGAATGAAAGGCTTGTCTGGAATCAGTGGCGATATGCGCACTTTATTAGCCAGTGAGGATCCACAAGCGAAGCTGGCTGTGGATTATTATTGTTTCCGTACGGCAGAAAGCTTAGCGGGTCTATGCGTACCCACACAGGGCGCTGATGGGATTGTCTTTACCGCTGGTGTGGGTGAGCACAGTCCAGAGATTCGGGCCCGTATTTGTGAGCATTTGGCGTGGCTTGGAGTAAAAATTGACCCAGAGCTGAATGCCCAAGGTGCCCAAAAAATCTCCACCCCCGAAAGCAATATCTCGGTATGGGTGATCCCGACTAATGAAGAGCTAGTTATTGCGCGCGAGGCATTGCGCCACTATGCGCTCCATCAGCAAGCATCTTAACTCGTTTACCCGTTTGCTCCCTGAAACCGTAGCGCACGACAGGGCAAATCCAAGGGCTTTATTTTGTCATAAAGCCCTGTTACCCTATTTGTTTGTGGATTACTTTTGTTGGTCTGGCTTATAGTTAAAAACTATCGGATCAATAAATTTAATCAATTTCACAAATCGATAGTGAAATCCTATAATGAAATCACTGTCACTATTAACCACAACGGGAGATAACAACGATGTCTTTGATTAATACACAGATCCTACCTTTTAAAGCGATGGCTTACCACAATGGTGAGTTCAAAGAGTACACCAACGAAAGCATTGCCGGTAAATGGTCTGTTTTCGTTTTCTACCCAGCTGACTTTACTTTTGTATGTCCTACAGAGCTAGAAGACTTGGCTGATCACTACGAAGAGTTCCAGAAACTAGGTGTAGAAATCTTCTCTGTATCTACCGATACACACTTCTGCCACAAAGCATGGCATGACACCTCCGAAGCTATCGGCAAGGTGAAATACCCCATGTTAGCTGACCCAACACATCAGTTGTCCCGCAACTTCCAAGTGTTAATCGAAGAGGAAGGTGTTGCCCTACGCGGTACTTTCATCGTTAACCCCGAGGGTCAGATCAAGACCATGGAAGTTCACGATAACGGTATTGGTCGTGATGCTAAAGAGCTACTACGCAAAGTTAAAGCAGCTCAGTACATCGCTAAAAACCCCAACGAGGTATGTCCTGCTAAATGGGAAGAGGGTGCGAAAACCCTAGCTCCTTCCTTGGATCTTGTTGGTAAAATCTAAGCGGGTTCTCCCTGTAGCAATCTAGGTTGCTCACAAGCGCCCGTTGCATGCGGGCGCTTTTTTTGACCCTAAAAACGCCCAAATCCACCCTATATCAATCAAAAAGGAAGCCATCATTATGTTAGATGCAGGTTTAAAAACACAGCTTAAAGCGTACTTAGAAAATATCACGCAACCAATCGAGCTTATTGCGTCACTCGATGAGGGCGCTAAATCCGAAGAACTACGCGAGCTTTTGCAGGAGATTGCCGCGCTTAGCCCAGCGAAAATCAGCGTGAATCTACAGGGCGATAATGCACGCAAACCTTCTTTTACCATTCAGCGTGTAGACAGCGATGTGGCGGTGGCGTTTGCGGGGATTCCATTGGGGCATGAGTTTACCTCTTTGGTATTGGCGTTATTGCAGGTGGGTGGGCACCCCATCAAAATGGATGAAGCCGTTGCGAATCAGATTCGTAGCTTAGAGGGTGAGCTTGTATTTGAAACCTATTTCTCTTTGAGCTGCCAAAACTGCCCAGATGTGGTGCAAGCACTAAATGCAATGGCCGTGCTTAACCCTCGTATCAAGCACATTTCTATTGATGGTGCCTTGTTCCAAGACGAGGTCAAAGAGCGCGAGGTGATGTCAGTACCCGCCGTATTTTTAAATGGTGAAGAATTCCATTATGGCCGTGCGAACGCAGAGGAGCTGCTCGCTAAATTAGGTGCCGGCGATAGCGAAGAGCAAATTGCTGCCCTTAATGATAAAGCGCCCTTTGATGTGTTGGTAGTGGGGGGCGGTCCTGCTGGAGCAGCAGCGGCGATTTATGCTGCACGTAAAGGAATTCGCACTGGCGTGGTCGCGGAACGGTTTGGGGGGCAGGTGCTAGACACCATGTCCATCGAAAACTATATTTCTGTTCAGCACACAGAGGGTCCCGCTTTTGCAGCAGCGCTTGAGGCGCATGTACGTGATTATGATGTGGATATTATGAATGTGCAGCGTGCCGAGGAGCTAATTCCGGGCAAGCAGATTCAGCTAAAACTAGCCAATGGTGCCACACTTAAAACCAAATCATTGATTTTGGCTACCGGTGCGCGCTGGCGTGAGCTTGGTGTTCCGGGCGAGGCCGAATACCGTAATAAAGGCGTGGCTTACTGCCCTCACTGTGATGGTCCGCTTTACAAAGGGAAAGATGTGGCGGTGATTGGTGGTGGTAACTCTGGAGTAGAGGCGGCTATTGATTTGGCCGGTATTGTGAACCATGTCACCTTACTTGAGTTTGGGGAAGCTCTTCGCGCAGATGAAGTATTACAGCGTAAGCTAACCAGCCTACCTAATGTAACAGTGATTAAAATGGCGCAAACCACAGAAGTAATAGGTGATGGTTCTAAAGTTACTGCATTACGCTATACCGATCGTAATACAGAGGAATCTCATGAAATTGCTCTTGATGGGATTTTTGTTCAGATTGGTTTAGTACCGAACAATGAGTGGCTGGGTGATGTGGTAAAGCGCACGAGGTACGGTGAAATTGAAATCGATGAGCGTGGTCAAACCTCTGTGCCTGGCGTATTTGCTGCGGGGGATGCCACTACGGTGCCGTATAAGCAAATTATTATTGCGGCAGGTCAGGGTGCTACGGCTGCGTTAAGTGCTTTTGATTATCTCATTCGCACCTCTGTAGAAGACTAACTACCTATTCCATATTAAAACCCACCTACACATAGGTGGGTTTTTTTATGTTGATTCAGGAGGATAGATTTTGACACAGTTTCCGCTTTATACTGCTTCTTTTGCAAGGGGATTCTGTGTTTGAAAGCGTAGGAGTCATTAATCTAGGCACGTATTTGCTTGGTGCTTTATTTGTCATTGTGTTGCCTGGGCCAAATTCACTTTTTGTATTGGCCAGCGCTGCCGCCCGTGGGATTAAAGTGGGTTATCAGGCGGCGGTGGGGATTTGGGTTGGTGACACCATCTTAATTGCGTTGACAGCAGCAGGAGCAGGCACCTTGCTCCAAGCCATGCCTATCTTATTTTATGGTTTGCGTGCTTTAGGTGCGGGGTATTTGTTCTACCTAGGGGCACGTATGCTTTGGGCGTTGGTTCACCCCAAGCCTGAGCAGGAAAATCCTCCTACACAGACCCTAGAGCAAAGTGTAAGCCAGCAGAGCTACTTTACTAAAGCGATGGTTTTAAGCCTATTAAACCCGAAAGCGATTTTATTTTTATTGTCTTTTTTTGTACAGTTTGTTGATCCAACACAAGGTCATCCGTGGCTCGCTTTTATGGTACTTGGCCTTTTTTTGCAGCTATTTAGCGTAGCGTATTTATCTATTTTGATCTTTGGTGGTACCCACTTGGCGGCAGGTTTTAGAAAACATCGCCGTCTTTCTGCTTTGGCCAATGCGGCGGTAGCCTTATTATTTATTGCTTTTGCGGTTCGGATGGCTTTTGGTGTAGCCTAAAGACTCAATCATTTATGCGTAAAGGAAAGGTAATGAACGCAAAAATTCGTATCGGTATTGCTGGTTACGGTAACTTAGGCAAAGGGGTAGAGCTGGCCTTGAGTCAAAATCCGGACATGGAGTTAGTCGCTGTATTTAGTCGTCGCGACCCAGCAAGCCTAAGCTTGCAAACGGCAGGGATTCCCGTGTATGCCCTGGATACGATAGAGCAGCACAAAGAGACGATCGACGTATTGATCTTATGCGGTGGTTCCAAGGATGATTTGCCACACCAAGGTCCACACTTGGCACAATGGTTTAACACGGTTGATAGTTTTGATACCCATGCCGCTATTCCAGATTATTTCGCAGCAGTAGATGCCGTAGCGCAGCAGACTCAGCACACGAATATTATTGCGGTGGGTTGGGATCCTGGTTTGTTTTCTATTAATCGATTAATGGGTGAGTGTGTATTACCCCAAGGACAAACGTATACCTTTTGGGGCAAAGGACTAAGCCAAGGGCATTCGGACGCCGTGCGCCGCGTCGATGGTGTTAAAGCAGGGGTTCAGTACACGCTTCCTATTGAAGAGGCAGTAAATCGTGTGCGTAATGGCGAGATGCCAGAACTGAGTACCCGAGAAAAACATCGCCGCGAGTGCTTTGTGGTGCTCGAAGAGGGGGCGGATGCGGATCAGGTGAAAGAAGCCATCGTAACCATGCCGAATTATTTTGCTGATTATGATACCACCGTACATTTTATTACGATGGAAGAATTGGAACGTAACCATAGTGCGATGCCGCACGGAGGGTTTGTGATTCGTAGCGGCCACTCTGCTACGCACACGAAGCAAACCGTAGAATATGCGCTGAACCTGGGCAGTAATCCTGAGTTTACTTCCAGCGTGCTGGTGGCGTATGCGCGTGCAGCTTATCGCTTAGCACAACAGCAGCAGTATGGAGCCAAAACGGTATTTGATATTGCGCCAGGCTTGTTGTCCCCGAAGTCGCCTGCCGATTTACGCAAAGCCTTACTTTAATAATATCCGTGGTGCAGAGGACGAGCTACTCGTCCTCTGGCTTGGTTAACCCCGCTCTAAAAGACGTTGTCCATGGCGCCACCAGCGTAGGGTTAGCAATAGCGCGACAACACTCAGTCCAGTGACAAAACCAATCCAAATCCCCGTCCCCTCTAGACCGACCCCAAAGGCTAGAAAAGCACCAATAGGGACGCCTAAAACCCAATAACCAATTAATGCGAGCAACATGGGTGTGCGAGTATCATACAAGCCCCTGAGCATACCGGCCGCAACGGCTTGGGCACCATCGGCCAGCTGGAATAAGGCAGCAAAAAATAAGAACTGTACCGCTGTAATGATTACGGCACGGTTTTCTGGGGCTGAAACATCAAT
>JAAYRP010000082.1 GCA_012518715.1 Alcaligenaceae bacterium
AAGTTTTCCGCATCGGGGTAATCCGCCACCCACCCCCACATAAACATTTGTGCAACCCCCCGCTGCATTTTATCTTGGAAGCGGTTGTAATCCGTGGCTCGAATTTCCAGCTGAATCCCCAGCTGCTGCAATTGACGCCGCATCCAATCCAGCATAGCACTCGAGCCCATGCCCCCAGCAGAATCAAAATACAAAATTAAAGGAGCACCTGTTTGCGCATCGCGCCCGTCAGGGTAACCCGCTTTCGCCAATAGGGCTTTAGCCTGATCAAGAGACTTTCTTTTTACTACCCCTTGTTCTAGCTCATAGACATAAGGGTTATATCCCTGAGGTAAAGGTTGATAACCCCGCACCCCGGGGGGTAAAGGGCCATGTGCCACTTGAGCCTGATCATTTTGGAAAATGGTAACGAACTGCTCCCAGTCAAAAGCAATACTGAGTGCTTGACGCAAATAACGATTTTTTTCTGCTTGCTCTGGTGTATCGCCTGCTCCCACCACAGGGTCTAGCCAATTAAAACCAAAATAAAATAACTGTGACTCTGCCAACGTGCGTAAGTCCAAGCCCCTTTCTTTGTACAACGCCGCTTTTTCTGGTGAGTCCTCGGCTGCCACGGTCATCGCCACACCATACTCACCCCGCTCTATTTGCGGAATATCATAATAGCCTTGTAAAAATTTCCCCAGCAACGGCACAGATTCTTTTTCTAGCTGAAAAACCACTTGATCAATAAAAGGGGTAGGCAAACCACAGTCTTTCAGTAGCCCAGCGGCCTCATCGCCTGGCTCGCCCTCACAGGGGTAAGGCTCCCCCCTAAAATTGGGGTTGCGACTCAATACATGACGCCGATTGCGTATCGACTCTGTCAGCATGTATGGCCCTGTGCCCACCGGCCAAGTATTTAAAGATAAATCATGTTCTGCCATCTGTGGCTGGTGATAAAACCGATCGACCTCCCAAGGAATAGGCGCCGTAAACGTCATCGCCAACCAATAAGAAAACTGGGGATATTTACCCTGCACACGAATGCGTAAGGTGTAATCATCCACAGCCTCCACCCCCTCAAACCCTATTTGACGTAAATCGAGCCATTGGGTCTTATCGAGCTGTTTTGATTTTTCTCTTAAGGCCTCGCCGTAGGCTTGCATGCCGACGATATGCTCGGCTAAAAAAGCATAAATGGGCGAGACCACCCGCGGGCTCGCTAAACGCCGTAAGCCATACACATAATCATGTGCGGTTAGCTCTCGGGTCCCCGTTTCCTGAAAATCCGTGATGGCGTATTTATTTTTAAGCTGCTCAGGGGTAATGGGATAATACCGATATTGCCCAGCTTCATCTTTAGCAAAAGCGGGATGAGGTTGGTATAAGATGCCTTTTTTTAAAGGAATCTCATACACGCTTTGCGCTATCTGCTCGACAGGAGCATCTGCCGCAAGCCGTTGCCCCGCGGCATCCAAATAATACGGCTCAACCACACGCTCTGCGGTGCGAGCGATGAGCTCATAAGGCCGCTTTAAATAGTGATAACCATAAAGCGGCTCATAGATGGAATAAGTAAAAGGGGTTTCATCCGAAGAATAAGAGCTGGCCGGATCCAGGTATTTAGGAGAACGCTGCGTAAAAGCCGTAAACAATATATTTTCTTGCGCTTGATCCGTTAAATAAGGGCTGTTAACGGCTTGTTGTCCACACGCAGCTAGTAAACCAGCCCAAATCAAAAAAAATATCAATCGCATTGTTTTCTCTGCCAACATTGTACCCGCCAGACCCACGGTGCCGTCGGGTTTTTATCCTGCCAAAGCCCACGCCTTGCTTTTTGTGCTTGCTCTTGAACCTGTATCAAAGACTTATCACGCAAGTAGCGACCATTGCTCCCTGTATACGCCCACGCCCACCCTTGCTCTACCATCACCCGATTCGCCACACGCTGGTCAGGTAAGATCACATTACAAACATTACGCCCATAATGATCTTGTTCAAAGCACTCTAAACGCAAATGTTGATTTAATACCATTTTTGCCAAAGCTTGTTGTGATTCCTCGGCAAAAGGCTGCCCTGGACGATCGGAACGCCCCTCGCTTTCGGGGGCATCAATATTTGCTAAGCGCACCCGTTCTCGTTGCCCATTGACTTGAATATTAATGGTATCGCCATCGGCCACATGAGTGATCGGCCCCTCAAGTACAAAAGGACCTTTAGCCCGCGTCACGGTGGTCGTGGAGGTGCTTGTGCTGGAGTCCTCTGCCCAAAACCCACCTACTGCCGCTGCTAAAACAATGACCGCGCCAATGATCTTACCCAAAGGCGTGCGTAGCCATTGTTTGAGTTTGGCATTAACAACAGTATTTACCTCTTTGTTGAGTTGCTTTTTTACAGAGTTAACTAATGATGACTTTGGCCGCCTACTTGCCATATGCGCCTACTTATTCCTAGGGATTAATCTTAACGCCTACAATTATAAGTGCTAAGCTCTCACAATACACTTTCCCCTGTAGAAAACACGGATTGCCTCATGAACGCATCACTTCAAATCGCTATTGCTGCTTTTTTATTATTTATCGGGGTGGGTACGGGCGCTTTTGGTGCTCATGCTCTAACTGGCCTGGTGGATATGAGCCTAATGGCTATTTGGCATACTGCCGTCTTATATTTACTCGTGCATGGTTTAGGTTTGTTTGCCGTGGCTGTCGCACAGTCACACCTGCAACCCAAACTCCAAACGCTCGCATTTAGCCTATTACTTTGCGGGACGCTGTTATTTTCAGGTAGCTTGTTTTTACTCGTACTCAGTGGCCAGCGCTGGCTGGGTATGATCACCCCCATAGGTGGGGTATTGATGCTGGGCGGTTGGGTTAGCGTCGTCATTGCCGCCCTAAAGCAGTATCGCTTACAAAAATAACGAAGGGTTACCAATAAAACCCACCCGTTTTTTGCGCCTTCTTTAGTATAAAGCCATACCCTTTCTTTTTACCTCTAGGAGGTTTGTATGGCTAAAGTACTGGTTTTATATTATTCCGCTTACGGGCATATCGAAACCATGGCACAAGCAGTAGCCGAAGGCGCCCGCTCTGCTGGCGCCCACGTCGACATTAAGCGGGTGCCAGAGCTCGTTCCCGCAGATATAGCACAACGCTCCGGTTATAAGATGGACCAACCAGCCCCTATCGCAACCGTCGAGGAGCTTTCCGCTTATGATGCCATTATTTTTGGCACCGGCACGCGCTTTGGGCGGCTTAGCTCTCAAATGGCCAATTTTTTAGATCAGTGTGGTGGACTATGGGCAAAAGGCGCTCTCGAGGGTAAAGTAGGAAGTGCGTTTACTTCTACGGCCACCCAGCATGGTGGCCAAGAGCTCACCTTGATGAGCTTAATTCCAAACATGCTACATTTTGGTATGGTCATTGTGGGGTTACCCTATAGCTTTGATGGCCAATCGCGTCTGGATGAAGTCACTGGTGGCACCCCCTATGGGGCCAGCACTATCGCCGGCGGCGACGGCTCACGCCAGCCAAGCGCCAATGAGCTTGCCGGTGCCCGCTACCAAGGCCATCATGTAGCACGTATTACACAACAACTCCACGGCAAATAGGAGAAATCAATGGGCTTACTCGTCAATGGGCAATGGGTGGATCAATGGTATGACACAGACAGCACCCAAGGTGAGTTTCAACGCGACGCTTCACAATTTAGAAACTGGATCACCCCTGACGGTAGCCCTGGCCCCACGGGTAAAGGCGGTTTTCCCGCGGCTAGCCAACGCTATATTCTATATGTGAGTCTAGCTTGCCCATGGGCGCATCGCACCCTTATTTTGCGCGAATTAAAAGGCTTGCAAGACCATATTGCCGTAGTGGTGGTAAACCCGTTAATGCGAGAGCATGGCTGGAGCTTTGAACCTGGACCTGGAGTCGATCCCGACCCGGTGCTTCAGGCTAATTATCTCTACCAGCTCTATCAAAAAGCAGATCCACACTACACAGGCAGGGTTACCGTCCCCATGCTCTGGGACAGCATGCAGCAAACCATTGTTAGCAATGAGTCGGCCGACATCATTCGTATGTTCAACCAGTCGTTTAATCAACTGGTGCCAAACCATTATGACTATTACCCAGCAGCGCAACAATCCACCATCGACGCTATCAATGAACAGATCTACACAACCATTAATAATGGCGTCTATCAAGCGGGCTTTGCCACCTCCCAAAACGCTTATGAAAAAGCTGTTACGACCCTATTCGCTCATTTAGATCTTCTAGAACAGCGCCTGCAAGCACACCGCTATCTCTGCGGCGACCAAATCACAGAAGCCGACTGGCGGCTTTTTACGACTTTAGTTCGTTTTGATACCGTGTATTACAGCCACTTTAAATGCAACCTGCGTCGGCTTGTGGATTATCCCAACCTCTGGGGCTATGTGCGCGATTTATACCAGCAGCCAGGTATCGCTGCCACAGTCGACATGGATCA
>JAAYRP010000083.1 GCA_012518715.1 Alcaligenaceae bacterium
ATTACGTACGCGACCAAAAAAATCAAGCTCAAACGCTGTAATCCCTACCCCAGCTTGAAAAAACCGGCTGATAGCTGGCGCATCGGGCCCCCCTGCTCGTAAGTCTGAGGGGCTACGTGTTACCTGCCCAGCTCCACCTGCACCAAATGTTGGAAATTGGTCGCTTTGCGCAATACCATATTGAGCGCGAGCCTCCTCAATACGATCCATCGCCATCCGTAAATCACGGTTATTCAACAAAGCGAGCTCAATCAAAGCTTGTAACCGAGGATCCGCGAAAAAATCACGCCAACCTAAAGCGTCTAGCTTTGACATATCCTGCTCTATAGTGGCCGGATCCTGATGGTCAAACTGCGGCGCCACCGGCGCCATCGGCTGCTCGTATTTGGGGGCTAAAGAGCAACCAGCCAAAATCAACGCCATTGCCATCGCAGATAAGCTAAATTTTGCTCCCATCATGATACATGATCTCCTTTCTGCGCCTGTTGTTTGGCTTCAGCACCAAGTAAACGAGGTTTTGTTTTAAACACTTTTATCACTGCCACAAAGAAAGCGGGAACAAATAATACAGCTAAGGGGGTAGCGGCT
The DNA here is from genome assembly GCA_012518715.1 of Alcaligenaceae bacterium. GTDB lineage: Bacteria > Pseudomonadota > Gammaproteobacteria > Burkholderiales > Burkholderiaceae_B > Paenalcaligenes > Paenalcaligenes hermetiae. The sequence continues at coordinate 589 of JAAYRP010000083.1, forward strand.
AACATCCCACCCAATACCCCAAAACCTACGGCGTTTTGACTGGCAGCCCCGGCCCCAGAGGACAAAGCTAAAGGCGTAACCCCTAAAATAAAGGCAAAAGAGGTCATGATAATAGGACGGAAACGCATACGGGCTGCCTCGACGGTGGACTCGATTAAGCCACCACCACGCGCGACCGCGTCTTTAGCAAACTCGATAATCAAAATCGCATTTTTTGCAGAAAGCCCAATAACTGTCACCATGCCCACTTGGAAATAAACATCATTGGCCATCCCTTTGGCCGAGACCAATAAAACGGCTCCTAACATACCTAGTGGCACAGCAAGCATTACCGCTAGGGGTATCGCCCAGCTTTCATATAACGCGGCTAACACCATAAAGACCACGAGAATCGCTAGCCCCATCAATATCGTGCTCTGACCCGCCGCTTGGATTTCCTGATAGGACAAGCCTGTCCACTCAAAACCAAACCCTGCTGGCAGCTCGCCCACTAGGCGCTCCATTTCCGCCATGGCCTCGCCCGTGGTATAGCCAGGTGCGGCAGAACCACCGATACGAATGGACTCATAACTGTTATAGCGCACAATTTGTACCGGCGCCTGCACAGAATGCGCTGTCACAAATGTGCTTAACGGCACCATTTCTCCACGGTTGTTTTTGGCATTCAGCTTCATCACATCATCAATGTTCATACGGAATCGATCATCCGCTTGTACCCAGATGTTTTCCACCCAGCCCGCATTCGTATACTTACCAATATATGCGGAACCTAATGCGGTGGAAATAAGCTGAGCGGCCTCATCAAAGTTAACCCCTTGAGCCGCAGCCTTTTCCCGGTCAATCGTCAAATTCCACTGACGACCAGGCCCTAAGCCGGTAATGCGCGTTTGCGTTAAAACCGGGCTTTGTGAGGCCAACATTAAAAGCTGTTGGGATGCCTCAAGCAAAGCCTGATGCCCATGGTTCGCTCGGTCCTCTAGGCGCATATCAAACCCAGATGCATTCCCCAATGAACTAATAGCAGGTGGCACGATGGAAAACACCATGGCATCGGGTAAGCCGAAAAGTAAATTTTGCATAGCCTTACCCGCGATAGCCTGCGCCGAATCACCCGGCCCACGTCGCTCTGCAAAATCTTTTAACGTTACGAAAGCAATGGCCGAGTTCAAACCATTACCGTTAAAGCTAAAGCCTTGAACGGCAACAATGTCTTTGACCTGTGGTTGCTGTTGAAAATAATTTTCTACTTGCTCAATAATTTCAATGGTGCGGTTGGATGTAGACCCAGCAGGCAACTCAATGTTAGCTAAGGCAAAGCCCTGGTCTTCTTCGGGTAAAAAAGCAGTAGGCATGCGCATATAGGCCCAACCTAACAACACCACAAGAAGCACATAGAGCAGCATCATTCGCCCAACCGCACCAAGGCTCTTGCTCACAATACCCATATAGCCTTTGGTGATACCGTTAAAGAAACGGTTAAACCAGCCAAAAAAGCCACGACGTTCTTTACCGTGTTCCCCTTTGGGAATCGGCTTTAACATCGTCACACATAAGGCGGGGGTAAAAGCCAATGCCAAGAAGCCAGAAAATAAAATCGAAACTGACATCGCCACAGCAAACTGGCGATAAATCACCCCGACGGACCCCGACATAAAAGCCAGCGGTAAAAACACCACGGTAAGAATTAAAGTAATCCCTACAATTGCTCCACTAATTTGGGGCATGGCTTTTTTCGTGGCCTCTTTGGGCGATAAGCCCTCTTCGGACATGATGCGCTCAACGTTTTCCACCACCACAATGGCGTCATCCACCAAAATCCCGATAGCTAATACCATCGCGAACATGGTCAATACGTTGATGGAAAAGCCCAACGCATTCATCACCGCTAGCGCCCCCAAAATCGCCACGGGTACAACCAAGGCCGGGATCAAGGTATAGCGAATGTTTTGTAAAAACACAAACATCACGATAAACACCAGCACCATGGCCTCGAGCAATGTATGTACTACTTGCTCAATAGAGGTTTCGATATAAGGTGAGGTGTCATAAGGAATACTGTAGCTAATGCCGGCCGGGAAAAACTCGGCAAGCTCATCCATTTTTGCCTTAATGCCTTTAGCGGTAGATAAGGCATTGGCATCGGGTGAAAGCGAAATAGCAAAAGCCGCCGTGGTTTTCCCATTCAAACGCGCGCCAAACTGGTAGTTATCCGCGCCCACCTCTACACGTGCCACATCTTTAACACGCACACTTGAACCATCCGCATAAGAGCGTAGGATCACGTTTTCAAACTCTTCAGCCGTACGCAACTGCCCGTTCACCACAATAGGGGCCGTCACACGCTGATCACTGGGGTTAGGCGGTGAACCTAAAATCCCGGCAGAAATCAGGACGTTTTGTTGCGCAATAGCAGCGTTGACCTCTGCCATACTGAGGTTATAGCTCACTAGCTTTTCAGGATCTACCCAAATACGCATAGCACGCCCCGCCGCAAACAGCTGGAACTTACCCACACCAGGTACACGTGAAATGGCGTTTTGAATATTACGCTTAATGTAGTCTGCCAGCTCGGTTTGTGTAAGCGAGCCATCATCTGATGACAGGGCTACCACAAGCAAAAAGCCCGTATTGCTTTGCTCGACCTTTAAACCTTGTTGCATCACGGCTGCAGGCAACGTCGCCGTAACGTTAGACACACGGTTTTGTACATCCACCTGTGCCATATCTGGGTCTGTACCTGGAGCAAAAGTAGCTGTGATTTGGCTTTGACCATAGGAGTCACTCACCGACTCGTAATACAACAAGCCTTTAGCCCCGTTCAACTCATTTTCGATCACACTCGCTACCGAGCTGGCCGCATCGTCGGCGGAGGCTCCTGGATAGGTCGCACTAATCGTGATAGCCGGCGGCGCGACTTCAGGATACTGAGACACGGGCATATTAGGTAAGGACAACAAACCCAACAGCGTAATGCCTAGGGCTACCACCCAAGCAAAAATGGGTCTATCAATAAAAAACTGTGGCATGAGCATTATCCATTATTTGAGCTAGAGGACGCGTCTTCTTGTGTCGCTGGAGCCGCTTTCCAGGGCATACCTTGTACAGGTGCACCCGGACGGATTTTCTGGAAGCCCTCTACAATGACGGTACTATTGGGCTCGAGCCCCTCGTTAATAATGACTCGTCCATCGATTGTGCTACCTAATTTCACAGGAACCACTTGTACCACATCGTCTTTAACTATCATTAAAGAGGTCGTGCCGTTAGCTCCATACTGTACTGCTTGTGTAGGGACTAATAACGCTTTTTCATCTACCCCTTGTTCTAAGCGTACACGTACAAACATTCCTGGTAACAATAGCTGATCTGGATTAGGAAAAACTGCCCGCATATTTAGTTGACCCGTGGTAGGATCCACAGATACCCCGGAGAAAAGCAGACGCCCTGTTTCCTCATACACGGAGCGATCATCCAATATGGCAGAAACTCGTGCCGCCCCATCGGGATCTGACTTTAAGGTACCATCAGCAATCGCTTTGCGCAGGCTCATGACCTCTCCGACAGGACGAGTAATATCAACATACATCTCATCCAGATGCTGAATGGTTGCCAAATGCGTGGCCTGTGTGGCACTAACTAAAGCACCCTCTGTGATTTCTGCCCGACCAATACGCCCGGAGATAGGCGCAGTTACCTTCGTATAGCCTAAATCAATTTCCGCGGCTTTTAGCGCTGCCTTTGCCGCCGCCACAGCCGCTTGCGCCTGATTTGCTCGTGCCATCGCCGTATCGTAATCCTGACGACTCACTGCATTTTCTTTAATGAGCTTGCCATAGCGCTGAGCCAGCAAAGAAGCGGTCTGTGCTTCGGCCTGTGCATTTTTCAACTGAGCTGCTGCTTGATCACGCACCGCCTCGTAAGGTGCTGGGTCAATAGTAAACAACAAGTCGCCCTCTTTGACCTCTGAGCCTTGCTCAAAGTTAATCGCTGTCACAATACCCGTTACCCGTGCACGAACCTCGGCTTCTTTAATCGCCTCTACGCGGCCGGGAAGCTCAGTAAATATGGGAGTAACCTCTGGTTGGACTTGAATCACACTAACAGGAACCTTCATGCCAGACATATCTTGTTGTTGCGGTTTCTCACCACATGCCGCCAACAATACGGTGGCTGAAAACAAAGCAACGCGCAGTGAGCGCCATGCCGTATGGCGATTTCTTAACATGAACAAACTCCTGTAATTCAGGCTAATTAAGCTAGACCCTTTTCGTGGCATAACTTAAGCAATAAGTAAATAAACAAATACAATAAATGGATATCGGCGCCCTGAGGCGCCGATAGAGTATAACGAGTTAGCCTAATAATAAGGCATCATCCGAAATGGCTTCGCCCCTCACTTTTTCAAACATGGCGAGCAGATCGGGAACTTGTAACCCTTTGCGCTCAGGACCGCTAACGTCTAAAACGACCTTGCCTTGGTGTAACATAATGGTGCGCTCACCCACTTCAAGGGCTTGCTTCATGCTGTGCGTTACCATCATCGTTGTGAGCTTACCTTCGCTTACAATACGCTCGGTCAACGCTAATACAAAATCCGCCGTGCGCGGGTCTAAAGCAGCTGTATGCTCGTCTAATAACAAAATGCGTGATGGCCGCATTGCTGCCATCAACAAGCTCACAGCTTGCCGTTGCCCCCCAGACAATAAGCCAATTCTATCGCTAAGACGATTTTCCAAGCCCAAGCCCAGTGTTTCTAAGCGCGCCCGAAACTCATCACGCATTGAGGCTTGTACTGCTGTGCTTAAGCCCCTGCGTGAACCCCTGCAAGTCGCCAGCGCCATGTTCTCTTCGATGGTTAGGTCCTCACAAGTGCCAGCCATTGGATCTTGGAATACACGCGCCACATATTGGGCTCTTTCCCATACTGGCATACGTGTTACATCTTTATCATCGATATGTATAGTACCCGAATCCACGGTCTGGTCGCCAGATACCGTATTCAAAAATGTGGATTTTCCCGCACCATTTGAGCCAATAACTGTCACAAATTGACCACTAGGGATGTCTAACGATAAGCCCCTTAGCGCTTTGGTTTCAATTGGCGTATCTGGATTAAAGGTGAGATAAAGGTTTTTTGCACTTAACATGGTGATTACGCTTTGCGCCCCCCTTTAAACCGTTTTTTCAGTAGAGGAATAACCAGAGCCACTGTGACTAATATTGCTGTGACAAGGTTCAAATCCTGGGCTTTAAGACCAATGAAATCGGCGTTTAACGCCAGCGCAATAAAAAAACGATATAAGATTGCACCTAAAATGACGGCTAAGGTAGCATAGACTAAACGACGAGCTGGTAAAATGCTTTCGCCTACAATCACTGCGGCTAAACCAATCACAATCGTACCAATACCCATCGAGATATCCGCTCCCCCTTGGGACTGGGCAAACAACGCGCCGGCCAAAGCCACTAACGCATTAGAAATAGCCATTCCTAACAGCACCATATTACCTGTGGCCACGCCTTGCGAGCGAGCCATACGGGCATTCGAGCCTGTCGCACGCATCGCTAAACCAGTTTGCGTAGCAAAAAACCAGTCTAAAAGTAGTTTAGCCGCCAGTACAACCACAATAAGCAATAATGGACGCGCCATATAATCGCCTAAGTTTTCTGGCTGTAACACCGAAAACACCGTGGGCTCCATAATCAATGGGACGTTTGGCTTACCCATAATACGTAGATTAATGGAGTACAACGCGATCATCATCAAAATACTAGCCAATAAGTCCATGATTTTGAGGCGCACGTTTAGCCAGCCGGTTACCATACCAGCACCTGCCCCAATCAGCGTAGCAATAGCTGTCGCTGAGAAGGGATCAAAGCCTTGAGTAATTAATGTTGCAGCAACAGCGCCACCTAGCGGAAAACTACCATCTACCGTTAAATCAGGAAAACGAAGGATGCGAAAAGAAATAAACACCCCTAAGGCCACCAAGCCAAAGATCAGGCCAATTTCTAAAGCACCCCATAAGGAGTAAATAGACATTGTGTGTCAACTCTTAAAAAAGCAGGCACACCCTGATAAGGGCGGCCTGCAACATGGGTGATGAGTTATTCAATAATTTTTGTGGCTGACTTAACAAAGGCTTCGTCTAAGGTTACGCCTTGTTTTTTGGCCGCAGCGGGGTTTACAAACAGCTCCAAACGATCACTGGTTTCCGATGCGATATCCCCAGGTTTTTCCCCTTTTAGAATTCGCACCACCATTTTCCCTGTCTGCAGCCCTAAATCGTAGTAATTCACCCCTAATGCCGCGATGGCTCCACGCGCTACACTATCCGTATCTGAAGCGATAATAGGAATTTTGGCGTCATTGCCCACTTTAACTAAGGCCTCAAAGGCAGAAACCACGTTATTGTCTGTACTGGTGTAGATCACATCCACTTTGCCAACTAGGCTACGAGCTGCTGCACCCACATCCACCGTACGTGCTGCTGTTGCCTCGACTAAGCTCATGTCGTTAGCAGACAGTAGCTCACGCAAACGCTCTACCACAACCACAGAGTTGGCTTCGCCTGGGTTATAAACCATACCAACATGTTTGGCCTCGGGCACCACTTGTTTGATCAGCTCTAGCTGCTTTTCGAGCACTAACATATCCGATACGCCGCTCACATTCGTCCCCGAGGGCTCCCAAGAAGGCACTAGCTGAGCTGCCACCGGATCTGTTACCCCAGAGTACACTACTGGTATCGTTTTTGTAGCCGCTACCACCGCTTGTGCTGAGGGCGTAGAAATGGCCACGATTACATCGGATTTATCACCTACGTACTTACGCGCGATTTGAGCGGCAATCGCGGTATTACCCTGGGCGGTTTGAAACTGCCACTTAAGCCCATTGGCTTCGGTATAACCCGCATCTGTTAGCGCCTGCTTGACACCGTCCCGCACCGAATCTAATGCGGGATGCTCTACGATAGACGACACTGAAACCATTTGTGCCCACGCTGCAGAGGTGGCGAGCAGACTGGTGCTTAATGCCAGACCCAATAGGGTTTTTAGGGTTTTATTGCGTTTCATAATGGGTGCTCCTAGTTATTTTTTATGCAAAAATGCAATTGCGCTCAAGTCTACCCCGATTTGTTGTAAATTGCCGCAGGGAATAACCCTGTCTACCTTGTACAAATACGGACCCCGTTACTATAAACCAACCTTTGCAAAAAACCCCAGCATCTGTTCGTATTATGTTACGTCTTTGGCTGTTCAGCTAGAATCCCTTTGGCCCAACGCCGAGCTGGTAATTTGTATTTCTTCTGTATGTATTCGGCTTGATCCATAAGCATGGCCGTTGTCGTCCGCGACAGATCATCCCCTTTAAATGCCAGTACGACAATATTACCCTCGTCAATTTCAGGCAAAATCAATATATTGCCGTGAAAAGCTTGAGAAATATGATTGATATTCACATCATAGCTTTCGTGCGCGCCAAATAAATTTACCGTCATCAAACCCTGCTCATCTAAGCAGCGGTAACATCCTTGATAAAACGCCAACGACGAACATACCGGACCTTGTGCGGCCGCATCATATAAATCCACCATCAACACGCGATATCGATCAAAATGTGTCGGGTCTTGTACCCACGACTCTGCATCCTCATGGTAAATAACCGAGCGTTGATTTTGTGGCAAACGAAAAAAAGCTTGGCACATGGCGGTGACGCGCGGATTAATTTCAACTGTATGCAAATCACTTTGGGTATGTTTCATACAAAAGCGCAGCAGTGAGCCTGCCCCTAAGCCTAATATCGCGATCTCATCATCTTTACTGACTTCCTGAAAAAGTAACCAAGCCATCATTTGCTGAGTGTAAGTTAAAACCAAATCATGGGGACGCATGATGCGCATAGCGCCTTGAATCCATTGCGTACCAAAATGCAAATAACGAATCCCATCCTCTTCGGAGATGGTGACATCATTCATATCAATGGCTTGATTAAACATTTCCATAGTTAAGATCCTCAGAAAACAAAACGCGCAGGCATAACCTGCGCGTTCAGTATTTTAGTACAAACAATAAAAACTAGCTTTTTGCCATTTTTTTATCGTCTTGTTCTACTTCGTCCTTCTCGACGCGTTTATCGTTTTGATCTTCGCGTGCATCGGGTGCTACCCAGTTTAAGGGCTCAATCACAAGCTCTTTACGACGACGTGTGGGTCGTTTCGTAGCCATACATACACCTCCTGCTAAAAAATTTGCGGGACAACCCTTTTGCCCCGCATTCCAATCATTATAACACGAACTATTAAAAAATCCAATAAAGACAAAGACTTACAAATAAAAGTTAAATAAAATGCCCATAAAGACTCCTGCGATACCCCTTCGTCCTATATTGAATTCGGTTATGATCTAAGGAATTTTTACTTTCTTTTTATTTTTTGAGCCAAAAATCGTGAAACTCGCAACGTGGAATGTCAACTCATTACGGGTGCGCCTGCCTCAGGTCATTGACTGGCTACAACAAAACCCCGTGGACGTACTGTGCTTACAAGAGCTTAAACTTCCTCAAGACAAATTCCCGCTCGATGCATTACAAGCCATCGGCTACCAAGCAGTCTGGGCCGGGCAACCCACCTATAACGGCGTCGCCTTGATTAGCAAAACCGAAGGCACACAAGTGCAGCGTAATATTCCTCATTTTGAAGACCCACAGCAACGTGTGATCGCCGCTACCTATGACTCCGCCAAAGGTCCTATACGGGTCATCAGTGCCTACTGCCCAAATGGTCAAGCCCCTGACAGTGATAAATACATTTATAAAATGCAATGGTTTGCTGCTCTAGAAAATTGGTTAAGTGATGAACTACAACATTATCCTCACCTAGCTATTTTAGGGGACTATAATGTAGCGCCCACAGACCTCGATGTGCATGATCCTAAAAAATGGGAAGGCAAAATTCATGTTTCCCCAGCAGAGCGAGCCGCTTGGCAAAAACTCATTGACCTTGGTCTACATGACGCTTTCCGGCATATTCATCCTGAAGACCCTGGTTTTACTTGGTGGGACTATCGACGCGGCGCCTTTAGACGTAACGCAGGTCTACGTATTGACCACGCTTTGCTCTCTACGCCTTTGTTGACCCACTGCTCCGACTGCCTGGTGGACAAATCCCCACGCGCTAATGAGCAGCCTTCGGACCACACCCCTGTTGTCGTGCAACTCGATCTCTAACACAGCCAATCCCAGTACACGGAGGCGATAATGAGCCAAACCAACCAGTTGATCTCCACTTTAAACGACGGCGTTGTATTACAAGTATATGTAGACGGCTGTCTTGTCCACGCTTACGTTGTCGTAAGCGAGCCTAATATAGATAGAGTCGCCGATATCGTCCCACAAGAACGATTTGATGCCGATGGAGATATCCATGTCATGGCCGTCGGCCAACCACAAGACGCAAGCGCTATGATTGATGACGTTAGTCAAAATCTTAACGCTGAGGACACCGTTGTTTTTCTCTGTATTGACCATGCCACTAAAGATGAAGTACTGAAGCAGTTCGGTATTAACGCAGGTCAAGCTCATCACCACTAAAAGGATACCTATGCCAGCTACGTTTCACGGCAATGTGTTTTTAGTCGCCGCTCCAAGTGGGGCGGGCAAATCCAGTCTTGTTAATGCGCTGTTAGCACAAGAGCCCAATATAGAGCTATCTATATCATGTACAACTCGTCCCATGCGCCCCGGCGAAACCAACGGACAGCACTACCACTTTGTCAGCCTTGAACAATACCAACAGTTACGTGACAGCAATAATTTGCTCGAGCATGCCGAGGTACATGGCAATTTTTATGGCACCCCAGCCCAACCTGTTGAGCAAGCATTAGCCACAGGCAAAGATGTACTCCTTGAAATCGACTGGCAAGGTGCACGTCAAGTACGTGAGCGCTTTCCTAAAGCCATTGGCATTTTTATCCTTCCTCCTTCTATTCAAGCTCTAGAAGAACGCCTACGCAAGCGCGGCCAAGATGATGACTCAGTGATTGCACGACGCTTACTCGCAGCCGGTGGCGAGATGGCTCACGTTGGCGAGTTCCAATATGCTATTATCAATGATGACTTTGATGTCGCCTTGGCCCAACTACAAGCCATTATTCAAGCGAGTCGCTTACGCACTGCTCAACAGGCGGCGCGCTATGCGGATTTATTTGATCAACTTGGCATCAGTGCCTCTGTGGCCGCAAATTTACTATAATAGTACTTATTGATATTTTGACTTACAGGTAAACCATTATGGCTCG
>JAAYRP010000016.1 GCA_012518715.1 Alcaligenaceae bacterium
GTATAGCGATAAATGTTATCCACAAAGAACAACACATCACGGCCTTCGTCACGGAACTTCTCGGCCATCGTTAGACCAGAGAGCGCTACACGTAGACGGTTCCCTGGGGGCTCGTTCATCTGACCGAACACCATAGAAACTTTGGACTCTTTCAAGTCATCTAGCTGAATTACGCCAGCTTCTGCCATTTCGTGGTAGAAGTCGTTACCTTCACGGGTACGCTCACCCACACCAGCGAAAACAGATAAACCGCTATGCTGCTTAGCAATGTTGTTAATGAGCTCAAGCATGTTAACGGTTTTACCCACACCCGCACCACCGAACAGACCCACTTTACCCCCTTTAGCAAAGGGGCAAACCAAGTCAATAACCTTAATACCGGTTTCTAGTAGTTCTACGGAGGGTGAAAGTTCGTCGAATTTCGGTGCTTCCTGGTGGATAGAACGTAATTCGTCGGAATCAATAGGGCCTACCTCGTCGATAGGACGACCTAAAACGTCCATAATACGACCTAAAGTGCCCACACCGACAGGTACAGAAATTGGTGCACCTGTGTTGGATACGGCCATGCCACGGCGCAAGCCATCGCTGGAACCCATAGCAATGGTGCGGACAATACCGTCACCTAATTGCTGCTGCACTTCAAAAGTTAAGTCATCTTCTGCAAATTTAGAATCTGCATCGACTAGCTTTAGCGCATCATAAATCTTTGGAATGCTGTCGCGGGGGAACTGAATATCCACCACGGCGCCGATGCACTGAACGATGGTACCGTTGCTCATGTTTAGTCCTTGCTTAATAACGTATACGGTAAGCCTAGCGATAATTATACCGCTGCGGCTCCCCCCACGATTTCAGAAATCTCTTTAGTAATGGCAGCTTGACGTGTTTTGTTGTAAACCAACTGTAGCTCGTCAATAACCTTAGCGGCGTTGTCGGAAGCAGCTTTCATTGCAACCATACGTGCCGATTGCTCCGATGCCATATTTTCGGCCACAGCCTGATACACCAAACCCTCTACATAACGCTGTAATAGCTCATCAATTACAGTTTTTGCATCGGGCTCATAGATGTAATCCCAGCCGTACTCGGAGTTATTTACATTTTGTGCGGCTTTGACGGCTTCGTCATCACCTGACTGGAAGGGGTCATCCAGACCACTTGGCAGAGGTAACAAACGAATAAACGTGGGGTCTTGTTTCATGGTATTCACAAAACGGGTGCTGGCTAAATAAACCGCATCAATTTTGCCTTCCATGTAATCATCAAGCTGCACTTTTATGGCGCCAATCAAACGAGATAGATTAGGTTCGTCGCCTAATTGGACTTCTTGGGAAACCAAGTTCGCACCAACTCGAGCTAATGTGCCCACGCCTTTGCTACCCAGAGCGGTGGCTTGTACTTGAATGCCCTGCTCTTCAAAATCACGCAAGCGATTAAGCACCACACGCATCACGTTGGTGTTTAGACCACCACACAACCCCTTATCCGTCGTCACCACGATCAACCCTACGGCTTTGAGCTCTTTGCTTTCAACCATGTACGGGTGGGTGTATTCCGGATGGGCCTGCATTAAATGTGCGGCAATTTGGCGCACTTTATCTGCGTATGGACGGCCTGCTCGCATGCGCTCTTGTGCTTTACGCATTTTCGAAGCAGCGACCATTTCCATCGCCTTGGTGATCTTGCTCGTATTTTGTACGCTCTTGATCTTTGTACGAATTTCTTTAATTCCGGCCATCACACTTTCCTGTAAAGGCATGATGGAGCCTGCATTAGGCAAGCCCCTTCGATATGCCTATGAGTTAGAATGCGCCGTTCTTTTTAAAGTCTTCGATCGCAGCACGTAATTCGGCCTCATCTTCACTGCTGAGCTTGTTATTTTCAGCAATGCGTTGTACCAAATCCGCGTTTTTACTGCGTAGCGAGTCTTTAAGCGCTTTTTCAAATGACAGAATCTGCTCTACTTCGAGGTCATCAAAATAACCGTTGTTCACAGCAAAAAGAGCCACTGCCATTTCCCACACGGGTAGTGTTACGTATTGTGGCTGTTTGAGCAGCTCAACCACACGACGACCACGCTCTAGCTGACGGCGAGTTGCCTCGTCAAGATCCGAAGCAAACTGAGCAAAAGCGGCCAATTCACGATACTGAGCCAAGTCGGTACGAATACCACCGGACATTTTCTTCATGATATTGGTTTGCGCTGCCCCCCCCACACGCGATACGGAAATACCCGCGTTAATCGCAGGACGGATCCCGGAGTGGAATAAGTCTGTTTCCAAGAAAATCTGACCGTCAGTAATCGAAATCACGTTTGTCGGTACGAAAGCCGATACGTCACCAGCTTGGGTCTCAATAATTGGCAATGCAGTCAGAGAACCAGTTTTGCCTTTAACCGCACCGTTCGTGAATTTTTCTACGTAATCCGCATTCACACGAGCGGCACGCTCTAGCAAGCGGGAGTGTAAGTAGAACACGTCACCGGGGTAAGCTTCACGCCCTGGAGGACGGCGTAGTAGCAAGGAAACCTGACGGTAAGCCCATGCCTGCTTGGTTAAGTCATCATAAACGATAAGAGCGTCTTCACCACGATCACGGAAGTACTCACCCATCGTACAACCTGCATATGGGGCTAAGTACTGCATAGCGGCGGACTCAGAAGCCGAGGCAGCAACCACGATGGTGTACTCGAGTGCACCGTGCTCTTCGAGCTTACGTACCACGTTGTTAATAGTAGAGGCTTTTTGACCTACCGCAACGTAAATACATTTAACACCTTTGCCTTTTTGGTTAATGATCGTGTCAACGGCAACCGCAGTTTTACCCGTTTGACGGTCACCAATAATCAACTCACGCTGACCACGACCAATTGGTACCATGGAGTCGATGGCTTTAATACCGGTCTGTAAAGGCTGATCAACAGACTGACGTGCAATTACCCCAGGGGCAACTTTTTCGATCACGTCGGTTTCTTTAGCATTTACCGGACCCTTACCATCGATAGGGTTACCTAGTGTATCTACCACTCGGCCTAATAGTTCAGGGCCTACGGGTACTTCAAGAATGCGACCTGTTGTTTTAACAGGGTCGCCTTCGGAAATGCTGGTGTACTCACCTAAAATCACAGCACCAACGGAATCACGCTCTAAGTTAAGCGCTAAACCGAAGACGTTGTTAGGGAACTCGAGCATTTCGCCCTGCATCACATCGGATAAACCGTGGATGCGTGTAATACCGTCAGTCACGGATACCACCGTGCCTTGGGTGCGAACGTCTGTGGACACGCTTAAGCCTTCAATGCGGCTTTTTAGCAGTTCGCTGATCTCAGACGGGTTAAGTTGCATGTTCAGACTCCTGGAATCCTGTATTCTGGCCTGCGATCAAGCTGCCAGTGTGTCGCGCATGCGGGCCAGTTGGGCCTGCACGGAAGTGTCTAGTACTTGGTCACCAACCATTACGCGTACACCACCGATCAAAGTAGCGTCCACGGTCACCACAGGCTTGAGCTTTAAGCCAAATTTCTTTTCGAGCGCAGCGACGAGATCGGCGATTTGCTCGGGGCTTAGTTCAAAGGCGCTAGTAATATGCGCTAGCTCCGTACCTTCGAGTTGGTGTTTCAAAGCGTCGAATTGCTCTGAGATATAAGGCAAAAGTAATACTCGGCCTTTATCTACGAGTAACTCGAGGAAGTTCCGCGCTTTGTCAGAAAGCGGGGTTTTCATCAGACCTGCAAAAAGCTCATAACGCTGTTGGTTAGATAGCCCTGGTGTTTTTAGGGTTTCTCTAACGTCTGGGTGACCGGCCACCTGAGCCATTTCGGACAACAGGGCCGACCACTGCTCTAGCGTACCCTCATTGCGTACAGACGCAAAAAGAGCCTCGGCGTAAGGTCTGGCAATAGTCGATAGTTCAGCCATGGCCTGCCTTCAGATTAAAGTTGAGCCTTAAGCTGCTCTAGCAGCTCGGCATGCGCTTTGGAGTCAACTTCGCGTTGCAAGATCTGCTCAGCGCCTTTAACTGCCAATACCGCAACTTCGCCACGCAGTGTGTCGCGTAAGCGTTGCACTTCTTGTGCGGCATCTTGTTGAGCCTGCGCAATGATGCGCGCTTTTTCCGCTTCTGCCTCATGGCGAGCCTGTTCGATTAGCGCAGCAGCTTGCTTTTCAGCTTCGGCCAAGCGCGAATGGTTATCAGACTTTGCGGATGCTTCCATCAGACTGATACGCGCCTGAGCTTGTGCTAGGTCAGCCTTGCCTTTTTCGGCAGCAGCCAAACCATCAGCGATTTTCTGGCGACGATCATCGATTGCTTTTGTCAAGGGAGGCCATACGAATTTCATCGTAAACCATGCCAAGACGAAAAACACGATCATCTGAAAAAAGAGAGTCGCGTTTAAATTCACGGTCGTTTCCCTTATATACCACTCGTGTCCGGCGCTAGTAGGAAGCTACCTGACACCATCTAATCAAGCCGCTAGCGGCGCGTATATGAGCACCGCTCACGACTGCCTGTCCGCCTTAGGGCAAGCGGACCCGCGCCGCAATTAACCAATAAATGGGTTAGCGAACGCAAACAACATAGCAATACCAACACCAATTAGGAAGGCCGCATCAATTAGACCTGCTAAAAGGAACATTTTGGTTTGCAAAGCGTTCATTAGCTCAGGCTGACGAGCAGAGGCTTCTAGGTATTTACCACCCATTAGGGCGATACCGATACTGGCACCAAACGCACCCAGACCGACGATAATACCGCAAGCAAGGGCAACGAAAGCAACGTTGGTCATGACAACTCCTTGGTTAAAAATCTTGTGAGTTCAAAATTACAAAAAAACGGCGTAGCAGAGGAATTCTGCATCCCGATTTTGGTGACCGACCAAAATCGGAAACTGATTAATGGCCTTCGTGAGCCTGACCTACATAGACGAGTGTCAGCATCATGAAAATAAATGCCTGTAGCAGCACGATCAAGATGTGGAAAATGGCCCACACCGAACCGGCTAATACATGGCCAATACCCAAGCCAAGGCTTGCGCCATTAAACCCTGTCCATGCACCGCCTAGTAAAGCGATAAGCATGAAAACTAATTCACCAGCAAACATGTTGCCGAACAACCGCATACCGAGAGACACGGTTTTAGCACCGTACTCAATCAGGTTGAGGAGAATATTAAATGGTGAAAGCAATACACCTGCAATCCCACCAAACGTGAAGGGAGCAGTAAAGAGTTCTTTGACGAAACCACCGGGCTTTTTGATCTTGATGCCGTAGTAAAGTGTGAGTAACAGCACACCTAAAGACATACCCATAGGTACGTTCAAGTCAGCAGTAGGCAAGATGCGATGGTAATACAAGGGATCGCCGGCTTCAGCGCCTAGGCCTGTTACAGCAAATGTCCAGGGCAACAAGTCGACAGGGAGTAAGTCGAGCACGTTCATGAGGACGATCCAGAGGAAAACGGTGAGTGCAAGAGGCGCCACAAAACGGCGGGATTCTTCACTAGGAACGATAGATTTAGCTTGGTCTTCTACCCAGCCAACAAGAATTTCAATCGCGGCCTGAAAGCGCCCAGGTACACCAGCTGTAGCCTTGCGCGCGGCACGGTACATGATGTAGATGGCAATAAGACCCATGAGCAACGACCAAAAAGCGGAGTCGTAGTTGATAACGCTGAAATTGGCGATTACATCTTGTTTTTCCCCGATGTTGTTCAAATGAACGAGGTGATGTTGAATGTAATCTGACTGAGGCGAATTAGCACTAGCAGCAGCCATCTGTAATTACCCTGTTATGTTAAAGGCCCTTAAGCCCACGATTAAGGCAGCTTGCCCAGAGCAAGCAGCACTACGTAACCCTTTAAAACACCTATCAAACCAAACAGCAAGGCAGGCCAAACCAACCACTCGTGAAACTGCCATGCTGCCACACCTAGTATAGCGATTGCTGTTCCGAGTTTAAACGCCTCTCCCCAAAAAAAGGACATAGCATTGGCGTTGGCGCCACCAATCAAACCCAACAATAAGCGCACCGCAAAAATGGCATTAGGTACAAAATATGCCCCAGCTCCGACCAGTGCCGAAACGGCTGCATATGTTCCCCCCCACCATGCTGAAAGCAAAATGGTGAGCATCGCCAAACTAGCCTGCGCTATGAGCACCTGTACTATACCCAATGAGGAACGCTGCGCCAAACGCTGGCGTTGCTCTGGGCTAAGCACAATGGCTTCGATTTCTGTTTGATTTCCAGTCATAGTATCCGAAGAATATGACTGATTAGGCCCGTTGACCCGCCGCATATCCTAATGGTTTCCATAAATTTTTGCAAAGAAGCTTTGATTCATAAGCCCTTTTTGCGCTAAATTGAACGTAACAAAGAACATGCCGTCGGCGTCAGGCCCATGAAGTATAGCTTCATTTTTTTGTTGCAAGCAAATCTGTTTTGCTTTTTGTGTAACAAAAAACAGCAAATTCTAAGCAAAAGCCACAAAAACCCCCACTGAAAACCTCTTGTAAGGCGCTTAAAATAAGGCTTTCAGTGGTTTTTGAAATTATTTGTGCTTAAAGTCAGGCTGACGCTTTTCTACAAATGCCGCCATCCCTTCTTTTTGGTCTTCGGTGGAAAACAGCGCATGAAAGTTGCGACGCTCGAACATTAGGCCTTCGCTTAGACCGCTTTCATAAGCGCGATTGATGCTCTCTTTAGCCATCATCACAGAAGGCAAGGACATGCTTGCAATCGTTTGCGCGACTTCCATGGTTTTTTCCATGAGTTGCTCAGTAGGCACAACGCGTGATACGAGTCCCATTTGATCGGCTTCTTGCGCGCTAATCATCCGCGCTGTCAACACCAAGTCCATGGCTTTGGCTTTACCAATCGCGCGGGGCAAACGCTGGGTACCACCATAGCCAGGAATAATACCCAACTTGATTTCAGGCTGCCCAAAACGTGCATTCTCGGCGGCAATAATCATATCGCATAACATGGCTAACTCGCAGCCACCACCTAATGCATACCCAGCTACAGCGGCAATCAGTGGCTTACGCACATCACGCAAATATTGCCAGTCACCACCTAAATAGTCCGCATTGTACACATCACTAAAATTCCACTGGCTCATTGCGCCAATATCAGCCCCTGCCGCAAACGCTTTTTCGTTACCCGTTAATACCATGACGCTGATGTTTGGGTCAGCTTCAAAGCCTCGGATCGCTTGCGCTAGCTCAGCAACCACCTCATTGCTCAGGGCATTCAGGGCTTTAGGACGGTTTAATGTTAAAACAGCCACACGACCATGGGTTTGGACTAAAACTAAGGGTTCGCTCACATTGCCTCCGCTTATTTCGTAAAATAAAAGTTATGGAACAAGATATTATTTTTTACCGCCTTTGTTTCGATGACCTATCTGGCCATCGCCTCACAGTTAGTCTAAGTATTCCGCAACCAGACCCCTCTGGTCAAAGGGTGTTTTTACCTGCGTGGATACCAGGCAGTTACTTAATTCGTGACTTCAGTCGTCAAATAGAAAGCATACAAGCTTTTGCACAAGAAAAGCCAATTCGTATCCAAAAAATCAATAATCACGAGTGGCTTTGTGAGCCTTGCGCTGGCGAATTACGTATCGAATATACCGTTTATGCCTGGGACTTATCAGTGCGCAGTGCACATGTGGATGATAGCCATGCTTTTTTTAATGGCACAAGTGTGTTTTTGGGAGTGAGTGGCCAGGAACATAAACGCTGTCAAGTAGACGTGGTCGCCCCTAAGGGAAAAAACTGGCAGGTTTATACCAGCATGCCCGAGGCCGCCACCCACCCAAATGCCGCGCCACGCCATGGCTTTGGTGTCTACGAGGCACCTGATTATGATGCCTTTATTGACCACCCTTTTGAAATTGGCACCCCACAATATGTGCGCTTTTACGCCCATGGTGCGTTGCATGAGATGGTATTCACCGGAGTGGTTCCTGAGCTTGATTTGACACGTATCGCTGCCGATGTACAAAAAATCTGTGAAGCACAAATCGAACTGTTTGAACCAGAAAGTCGTAATATTCCCTTTTTAGACAGCTCTGATCGATATGTGTTCATGACCATGGTCACAGCGGATGGTTATGGTGGGCTTGAGCATCGCAGCTCTACTGCTCTGATGACCTCACGCTCTGACTTACCAACAGTCCACTGCGACCCAAATAAAAAAAGCCAGGGGTATCAAGACTTCTTAGGGCTGGTGAGCCATGAGTATTTTCATACATGGAACGTCAAGCGTATCAAACCCAAAGCCTTTGCTCCCTATGACCTATTACGCGAGAACCACACTCAATTACTATGGGTATTTGAAGGCTTTACCTCGTACTACGATGAGCTCATGCTGTGGCGCTCGGGTGTCATTGATCACACTACCTTTTTAGCACGTCAAGCCCGCACTATTACTCAAGTGATGCGCCAAGGCGGTCGCAAAAAACAGTCCGTAGCGGAGAGCTCATTTGACACATGGACGCGTTTCTACAAGCAAGATGAAAACTCGCCAAACGCCTTGGTTAGTTACTACAGTAAAGGCGCTTTGGTAGCACTAGCTCTGGATTTATACATCCAACACCACAGCCAAAATGCGAAAAGCCTCGATGATGTCATGCGTCTTTTATGGCAACGTTATGGCAAACACTTTTATCGCGGCCAAGCATTAGGCATCGAAGAAAATGCAATGCCCGCACTCATTCAGGAAGCCACGGGCGTGGATGTATCGGCGCTCATCCAACGCTATGCAGAGGGGCGTGAAGACCCTCCTTTAATCGAGCTCTTTGGCTTGCATGGCATCACCCTTCAAGCCAAAGCTCCTGCTCAGCCCTCTTTAGACGTACGTCTCAAAGAACAACCACAAGGGTTACAAATCCTGACTGTTTATGAAAATGGCGCAGCGCACCGTGCAGGCTTATCAGCTGGCGACTGGGTGGTTGCTATCGATGGCTTGCGTGTACAAACAC
>JAAYRP010000084.1 GCA_012518715.1 Alcaligenaceae bacterium
GGAAAGCTTCTTCGGTGTATTAAAATCGGAGCTCTACCACCTACAAAAATGGCAATCAGTAGAACAGCTTAAAAACGCCATTCATGAATATATTGACTACTACAATCACGAACGGATTAAACTAAAATTAAAAGGACTGAGTCCGGTGCAATACCGAACTCAGTCCTTAACTACCCAGTAAATTAAACCGTCCAACTAATGGGGGTCAGTTCATAATGACGATGGCTTTTTTATTGATTGAGCCGTGACTAGCGTACGTTAATAATTCGCATAGCCGCTGCTTTTTGGCTGCCCTCAGGGAAGACTTGGATGGTAATTTGACGTGCAGTCATACCAGAGGGTAGCTCTACAGAGCCTTGTGCATGTAGATAATGCCCAAACTCTACGGCAACCGGCTCTAAGTCTATATGGCCGGTACGTCCGTTGGGGTAACGTCCCATAACATTAAATTTCATTGTGCCTTTGAATGTAGATGCTTTTTCATCGTCTTGCATTAGCAAAACGTTATAGTCTAGCTCGGCACTATTGTTTTTAAATTCGGCTGCGCGTATACCGGGAGAGGTGCCACGCGGATCGGCCGGGATAGCACGGGCAAATAAGGCAAGGTCTCGCTCTAGGGCCGCCACAATACTGTCATGACGCTCCAGCTTATCTTTGATAGTGGCGACTTGGCTCAGGCTATCATCGCGCTCACGCTCAGCAAGAGTAATTTGTGACTGCAAGCGCTGATTTTCTGCTTTTACACTATTAAGCTCATCATGTAGCTGTTGTGACTGTTCGACAGTAAGCATAGGCGGACCATAGCTTTTTTGAACAAAAAGTAAACCTCCCGCACCTAAGACCATGCCGGTAATCATTAACACTAACCAACGAGGGATACGACGTTTGCGTCGGGTGTAGCCATAGGCGGTGGGTTTAAATACGGGTCGTTTGGAACCTAGCATGGGGCAAATTGTTCCTGTAAAGATTGGAAGAAATAAGATCAATGCAAAAATGCCGAGCGGCTGCTAGAAATCATAGCCTGTTCAAGCTAATGAGCCAAGCTTTGTTCTATTTGTTGCAATCTTTCCGGTGTGCCTACATCTTGCCATTGTCCTTGATAAAGGCTACCGAGAACTTTTTGCTGTTGAATGGCTTGATGGAGAGGTTCACGTAATGGCGTAGGCACCTCTGCATTTACTTGATCAAAAAACCGTGGGCTAAATACACCCATACCGCTATAGGTATAGCTGGATGTCGAGGTTTTAGACTGTACGTACCCATGTGCTAGGTCAAAATCGCCCTCGCGGTGATGTGAAGGGTTAGGGACAAGCAATAAGTGCGCTAGCGCCTGCTGTTGGTGTAAGCGTTGAGCTAAATAGGGTGCGACACGACAATCCCAGTCCGTCCATACATCCGCGCTGATGACAAGAAAAGGGTGTTCACCCAGTAAAGGTAACGCTTTTTTTATGCCGGCAGCGGTTTCTAGAGCGGTGGGTTCAGCAGAGTATTGGATGTGTACACCAAAACGGCTGCCATCGCCTAAATAGGCTTCTATTTGCTCACCTAGCCAAGCGTGGTTAATCACAATATTAGTAATCTTTGCTTGGGCTAAACGTAAAAGATGCCACTCGATTAAGGCTTTGCCGCCAACTTTTAATAAGGGTTTGGGCGTATGGTCAGTAAGTGGGCGCATTCGTGCGCCCCGACCAGCCGCTAAAATCATAGCTCGCATGGTATTAAATAGTCATTCCTAATACGGTTTGTTTGTTTTCTAAGCGGTCAAAGAGGCGACGTAACGCATTGAATTCGTCATAACGAATAAAGACTTGGCGCAAATACTGACAAACGCGTGGGATATGATCCAAATAGTGGTGTTTTTGATCACGCAAAGAAAGGCGGCTAAATACACCTAATATACGCAAATTGCGTTGTACACTCATCCATTCATACGCTCGGTGAAACTCTGCAAAGTCTTCAGCGATAGCTAGGCCGGCATGGTGAGCGGCTTGCCAATAGCGAATTGCCCAATCTAATTGCTGTTCCTCATCCCAGCTATAGCGAGCATCCATCACTAGGGAGGCGATATCATAGGTGATAGGGCCGATGACGGCATCCTGAAAGTCAATGACGCCAGGCCGTAGGGATGCATCTGTAGGCATCATGAGATTAGGTGAATGAAAGTCCCGATGCACTAAAACCTGACCGTGCTGTACATTATCTTGGACTAGACGCTTAAATAGTGTGTCTAGGCTTTGTTTTTCTGTATCGCTTAGCTCGGTTTTGCAATAACCTTTGATATACCATTGTTCAAATAGCTGCAGCTCTTCTAACATACGGTTGGCATCATAAACCGGCAAGCCAGTAGGATCTGCGTGCTGCATACGTACTAGCTCCTCGATAGTGAGACGGTTGAGAGCTTGTAACGCACTTGAGTCCATAGGGGACTGTAGCGTTTGGTAGAAGTTTTGTGTGCCCAAATCGCTGAGTAACATAAAACCCAAGTCTAGGTCATAGGTGAGTATGTCGGGCACTCGTACGCCAACATTAGCTAGGCGTGCTTGTATATCAATAAAGGCAGCGTTATTTTCCTGGCTTGGTGGTGCATCCATAATAATATATGAGGTATCCGCGTGGGAAACTCGGAAATAACGTCTAAAGCTCGCGTCGCTTGAGGCCGGCTGTAGCTGCTGGGGATCAATTTGATAAGTTGGTGCTAATGTGGCGAGCCAATGTTTGAGTTGTTGTTGACGTAGGACTGCAGGATCTTGCATAAATAAAAGACTCTAAGCTAATAAATTTTAACGGTTTAGGTGCCGCGATACGCTCGGCTTCACTATAATAGCGATTTGTGATGCTAAATAGGTATCAAAGATACATAGCGAATCATTTTCTAAGGACACAAACGTTGTGCGATCAGGTTGGTACACCCTTATGATTTTAGCGGGTTTAGTCGTAAATAATACGCTAAAACCGGCTTTGGCTTCAGAACCGCATGTTCCTCGACTAAAGGCGGCCTCGCATTTGCAGGTGCAGTCTTTGGCTGAGGACGACATGACTGTATTTTTTACGGGTGATGTACTTGAGCGCACAGAAAACGGAACTGTTTTACTGAAAGGGGATGCTCAAGTCCGTCGTGTTGATTCGATTGCTAAAGGCGAAAAAATCGAATATCACCCTAACTCTGGTGATTTACGAATCCGAGGTCAAGGCAAGCTCCTTCGCGAGGGCAGTTTAATTCAAAGTGAGCATATTGATTACAACATCCAAAATGAAACGGGTGCGATACAAAGCCCTCGCTTCGTATTTGGGGGATCTGGGGGTTCTGGCTCGGCGGAGCAGGCTGATTTGCTATCTAAAAATCACTTGCGTATGAAAACCGTGGAATACACGGGTTGTCCGTGTCCTGCCCCTTCATGGTTTATACGCGCCCCACAAGTCGATTTATATAATGATAAAAATACGGGGGTAGCTAAACATGGGGTGTTGTATTTTAAAAATGTTCCTATTTTATACTCGCCCTATTTAGCTTTTCCCCTACGAGAGGAGCGTAAAAGCGGTTTTTTGGTGCCATCCTATGGGTATTCATCGAATAGTGGTTTAGAGTTCTCCATTCCTTATTATTTTAATATTGCCCCAAATTACGATGCTACGTTAACACCGCGCGTCTTAAGTAAACGAGGGGTACAGCTGCAAGGAGAGTTCCGTTATCTAGGCAAGCGGCATCAGGGTCAGCTCACGGGCTCCTATTTAGCCAATGATAATAAAACGGATACAGATCGTTGGTACTTTGCCGCGGAACACCAGCATCATATTGGGGGTGGTGTTGGCTTTGCTTATAACTATCGTCGGGTTTCAGATGACGATTATTTCCGAGACTTATCCACTTTTGGGATTAACCAAGCCTCGGTGACAGAGCTATTAAGCAATGCTCGTTTTACCTGGAGCGGAGCGAAGTATTTTAATGCGGCTTTATCGGTTTCTAAATACCAGACGCTGCAGGATGCAGAAAGAAGCTATCGCCCTCCTGAATATGATCGACTGCCAGAGTTTGAGTTGCATGGCACACGCTATAACTGGGGGGGATTCGATGTGCAGACCCAAAACTATGCAACCCGTTTTGTGATGCCTTATTATTCCGGCAGCTTAAGCAAATTTGATAACGAGAGGCGTATTCGCTTAGCACCAAATAGCACACGAATATCCTCTTATACAACAGTGGCTTATCCTATCGTGCGCCCGGGTTGGTATGTCACTCCTAAATTTGGCTTGCACTTAAGTCATTATGATACGGACTGGAAATCTGTTAATAATGTGGCTCAGCGTAACGTTGGGCGTGTGGTGCCGATATCTTCTCTGGATATGGGGATGACATTTGAGCGTGATACGCGGCTTTTTGGGATTGACTCGATCCAAACACTAGAGCCACGGCTGTATTATTTATATGTTCCTTATCGGGATCAAAACGATATTCCAAATTTAGATACCAGCGTCACTACATTCAACTTTTCTCAAGCCTTTAGTGAGAATATTTATAGTGGTGGTTGGGATCGTATTGCCAATGCTAACCAGTTAACTATGGGGCTCTCTACTCGTTGGTTAGATAGTGATACGGGATTTGAGCGAGTACGCTTAGAGGCCGCACAGCGTTTTCACTTTACTAACCAGAAGGTATTCTTGCATAATTTTACAGCACATGAATATCCCCCAGAGCGCACACGTTCTGACTATTTGTTTGGTGCTTATGCTGCGCTCACAGATCAGTTTCATGTACGTTTTGATGCACAGCTTAACCCTGAATCCCGTGATCGAAACCGTATGAGCGCAGGGGTACGCTGGCAGCCTAAACGTCTAGCAACGATAGCGGCTTCTTATCGTTATGAGCGAGATCCTCGCGCCTTTGATAACCCTCAATACCAATTTGTTAATAACGATGAGCGAACCAAAGAGCAGATTTCTTTAACCACGCAGTGGCCATTGTCAAATAAACTGTATGGTTTAGGTAGGGTTGATTACTCTATTCAAGAAAAACGCAGTACGCAGACGATTTTTGGATTGGAGTATAAGGGTGACTGTTGCTGGACGGGGCGTTTTGTGCTCCAGCGCTATGCTGTCTCCGCCCAAAAAAGTAACAGTGCTGTATTTTTACAGTTAGAACTCTCTGGTTTAGGTTCTATTGGGACAAATCCAATGAGCCTATTGCGAGAGCGTATTGTAGGCTATAAGCCTGTAACGCCATCCATCCCAGAAAAAACCGTTTTTGAGAGGTACGAATAATATGCAGTTACAGCAATTAACGCGCCAAGTCGTGTTTTGTTTAATGACTATTGGCGGCGTTGCCAATGTAGAGCTTGCTATGGCGCAGCCCCTTACCGACTCCCGGGGTTATGTGGATGGAATTGCAGCGGTAGTTAACCAAGATGTCATCACTTTGCGTCAGGTCAATGCCGAGGTCGCAGAAGTGACAAAAAATCTGCGTGCGCAAAAAATTCCAGTTCCCGACGAGGAAATCTTACAGCGTCAGGTTTTGCAACGGTTGATCGATGAGCGTTTAATACGCCAAGAAGCGTTACATATGGGGTTTAACCCAGACCAAATTGATCCCTTAGAAGCGGCGGAGCTGATCGCAAATCGTAATCAGATGTCCTTAGCTCAATTGCGTCAGGAGATTGAAAAGGGCGGCTTACAATGGGAAACTTATTTGCGAAGCTTGCGCCAGGAAGTCTTAATAGATCGTATTCGCCAGCAAGTCATTGACCCACGGATTAGTATTTCCGACTCAGAGATTGATGCGTTACTAAAAAGCCAAGGTATTGATCCGGCTTCGACCAAACAACCAGCACAGGCGAATGAAATCCTCGAGGTGGCACAGATACTCGTGCGTATACCCGAGGGAGCAAGTCAAGCTACACAAGCAGAGCTTAAACAAAAAGCGGAATCATTATTACGTCAGGTGCGATCAGGGGCTGATTTTGCTGGTGTAGCGGCAGCCTCTTCTGATGGTCCGGAAGCATTGCAGGGTGGTGTGCTGGGAGCAAGGCCTTTAGAGGGATGGCCGGATGTATTTGCGTCAGCACTAAAAGATACGGCCACAGGTCAGGTAACAGACGTGGTGCGCAGTGGGGCAGGCTATCATATTTTAAAAGTGCTTAATCGCTCTCAAGCGGGCAATGCGCAATCGGCAGAGGCTGATTTCTTAGTAACCCAAACGCGGGCTAGTCATATTTTGATTAAATTTAATCAGATCACAAGCGATGAGCAGGCCAAAGAGCGCATTGATCAAATTGCTTATCGTTTACGTAATGGTGAAAATTTTGAGGAGCTCGCTCGCGCCTATTCCGAAGATGCTTCTGCTCCGCAAGGGGGGAGTTTAGGCTGGTTGAATCCAGGGGAAACGGTACCGGCATTTGAGCAGGCTATGGATGCTTTGGCGGTAGGGCAGGTTAGCGCGCCCATTCGTTCACAGTTTGGTTGGCACATTATTCGCGTTGATGAGCGCCGTGACCGTAACGTTGGTAATGAGTTCCGACGTATGCAGGCTCGCCAAATGTTACATCAACAGCGAGTAGAGCCCGCTTTTGATGACTGGCTTAGCCAAATTCGTAGCCAAGCCTATATTGATAATCGTTTAGATCCTGAGCTAAGCTCAGGGCGTCGCAAATAGGATTTACATGCAACATCATCAGGCGCGTAAGCGCTTTGGACAAAACTTTTTGCACGATGAAGGGGTTATCCACCAAATTGTGCGCGCGATTGATCCCCAACCAACAGACAAACTGATTGAAATTGGGCCTGGGATGTCTGCGTTAACGCAGCCATTAACACAGGCAGTAGATCAGCTTACTGTGATTGAAATCGACCGTGATTTAGTCGCTTTTTTAGAAAGAAAATACCGTCCTGAGCAGCTTCAGATTATTTCCGCGGATGTGCTCACCGTGGACTTTAGTCAGTTTGGGTCGGGCTTACGTATAGTCGGTAATTTGCCCTATAACATCTCGAGCCCTTTGTTGTTTCATTTGATGCAATATGCGGATCAGGTCTTGGATCAGCATTTTATGCTGCAAAAAGAGGTCATTGATCGTATGGTGGCTCAGCCTGGGGATGCCGCTTATGGGCGTTTATCCGTGATGCTGCAGTCGCGATATCGGATGGTTAAACTATTTGATGTAGGGCCAGAGGCCTTTGATCCAGCACCTAAGGTGACATCAGCGGTGGTACGGATGCGACCGTTAAAAGCGGATCGTCTTCAAGCCAAAGATGAGGCGGTGTTTGCCCAAGTGGTAGCCAAAGCCTTTAGTCAGCGACGCAAAATGTTGCGGCGGGTTTTAGCAGACTGGGCCCCCCAGATTAACTGGGAAGCTGTTGGCATTGATCCCACCGCCAGAGCAGAGCAAGTGAGTCTGGCTCAGTACATTGCGCTTAGCGACGCACTGACGCCATTATTAGCAGCACCTTAAGCAAAAAACCAGTAGCTGACAGCGATAGCGGCGCTGATACCGGCAGCGTCGGCAATTAGCGCGCAGGGGATGGCATGCCGAGCGCGTTGGATACCGACCGCACCAAAATACACAGCAAGAACATAAAAAGTGGTTTCCGTGCTGCCTTGAAAGGTGGCAGCCAACAAGGCGGCAAAACTGTCCACACCGTGGTGCTGCATGGTTTCTATTAATAGCGCCCGAGCTGCACCACCAGAAAATGGCTTCATTAGAGCTGTGGGCAGAGCATCAACAAAACGGTTATCTACGCCTAGACTATCCACTACCCAACGAATCCCGCTTAGTGCTATTTCTAAGGCGCCTGAAGCTCGTAATAGGCCAATAGCACAGAGCATGGCCAGCAAATAAGGCAGTAGATTTTTGGCTACCTCAAAGCCTTCTTTGGCGCCCTCTATAAACTGGTCATATAAGGCCAGTTTTTTACGCCAACCAGCCCATAAAAAGAGAGCAATAACCCCCAATAAGCTCAGGTTGCCGAGTAGGGATGAAAAGTGATTTAGAGCCGCTGCACTTAGAGTAGCGAGACTAGCAATAAATAGCCCCAGCAAGAGTAGCAGCGAGCCCAACCAGAGTAAGAGTATTGGATCGCCTAGGCGTATGCGCTGTACCAGAGCGACGGCGAGCAATCCAGCCAAGGAAGAGGCGGTTGTCGCTAATAAAATAGGTAAAAAAACCAAGGTGGGATCGGCAGCGCCCTGCTGTAGCCTATACATAAAAATACTGATAGGCAATAAGGTGAGCGAGGAGGTATTTAAGACTAAAAATAGGATTTGGGCATTTGTTGCCGTCTTAGGATCTGGGTTCAGCTCTTGCAGGGCACGCATAGCGCGCAACCCAATTGGGGTGGCGGCATTATCTAAGCCTAGCCCATTAGCAGCAAAGTTTAGGGTGATTAGACCCAGAGCGGGATGTCCTGCTGGAACGCCTGGCATTAAGCGTGTAAATAGGGGGGTAAGCCAGCGAGCGAGCTTTTCAATAAGACCGGCTTTTTCTGCGATGCGTAAGAAACCAAGCCATAAGCTAAGGGTGCCAAAAAGCACGATCATAATTTGTACAGATAGCTCAGCCATAGCAAATAAACTTTGCACCATTTGGCTAAAAATATCGGCTTGGCCTAGTATGAGCCAATGATATAGCCCACTGCTGGCAGCAACCACAAAAAACAACACCCAAAGGGTATTTAACATAATGACTTTATCCCAAATAAAAAGCGGGCTTAGGCCCGCTTACTGTATCCCGTAAGGTGAGCTTTAGTCTTCGCGCCCTTTAGCTTGAATTAGCTCGATTTTATAACCATCGGGGTCTTCGACAAAAGCAATTACGGTGTTGCCATGTTTCATTGGGCCTGCTTCACGGACGACCTTGCCGCCCTTGGCTTTAATTTGCTCACAGGCTTGGTAGGCATCTTCGACCTCTAGAGCAATATGGCCATAACCATTACCTAAATCATAGCTGTCCGTATCCCAGTTATGGGTCAGCTCAAGTACCGCGGTTTCGCTTTCTTCACCATAACCAACAAAAGCCAGGGTGAACTTACCATCGGGATAGTCTTTTTGGCGTAAGAGTTTCATACCCAAAACATTGGTATAAAAGTCCAGAGAACGCTGTAGGTCACCTACGCGCAGCATGGTGTGCAAAATACGCATAATCATTCCTTTATTCAAATAAGGGTAGGCTCGCAGGGTCAAACTGCTTGAGCTGTTGCCGTGCCGTGTAAAACGTAGGCAAAAGGCGCTCGACCTCTTGCCAAAAGGCAGGGCTGTGATTCATTTCTTTTAAGTGAGCCACCTCGTGGGCGATCACATAATCAATGATAGCAGGTGCAAAGTGAATCAAACGCCAATTTAACATGATGTTGCCTTGGCTAGAGCAAGAACCCCAGCGCTTTGCTGGGCTGCCTAGACGCCATTGGTTAAAGCGTGTCTGATAACCACTTTTTTCTAAAAAGTACGATAAACGTATCGCAAAATCCCGTTTGGCTTGTTGTTGGAGCCAGCTATGACAAAGGTCTTGGATACGCTGACTATCTGCGTCAGGGGGCAAATGCAAGCAGAGACGATCTTCATGAGAGGGCTGATTAAGGTCCCCCGCATACACCGACTGTTTTAATAGCGGGTTAAGCTGAAGCGTAATGGTGACGCCAAGATAGGGAAGCTGCCCCCCCTCTTGCCAGACCGTATGACTCATTGCTTGTTGTTGCAAACGTTTGAGTCGTTCTTCGAGTTTGCTAAATATCCATGTGGCTTTGGTGTCCAAAGCTTGTTGAATATGTTGGCTGGTGGCCCAGTGGGGGGCAGTGAGAATCAAGCCTTCATCACTGATGCGTAAACCAATGCTTTTACGACGAGAGCGTTTAAGCATATAGCTTAAGGGACGCTCTAAAACCGTGGTGTTCTTCCACTGGGCTCCAGGGGGAAGTTTAGCGGGCTTGAGAAGCTGGTAGTTCATAACGTTCTGGATTTAAACGTTGCATTTCGGATTCGATCCAATGCTCTACATCTTGATTGACTTCGTTCACAGTACGCCCTGCTGTGGGGATTAAGGGGCCAATAGAAACGGTAATGAGCCCAGGTTTTTTGAGAAACTTTCCTTTGGGCCAGTATTCCCCTGCATTATGTGCGATTGGAATAACAGGAACTTGGCATTGTGTGGCTAAGGCTGCACCACCATGCTTATAGCGTACACGTTTACCGGGTGGGACACGGGTGCCCTCTGGGAACAATAAGGGCCAGCGTCCTTCATTAAGACGTAATTGTCCCGTGGTCACCACCTGCTCAAATGCATCGCGTCCCTTAGAGCGATCTATAGGAATCATATTTAAAAGAGCGAGCCCCCAACCAAAAAATGGAATGCGGTTTAGTTCTTTTTTGTAGACAAAACATACATCACGAGGCAGGTGTACGGTAAAGAAAAAGGTTTCCCAAGCGGATTGGTGTTTAGATAATATGACAGCAGGACCATCTGGTAAGTGCTCTTTTCCAATGATTTGCCATCGTATGCCTAAAATGACTTTTGCTGCCCAGATCACCATGCGGGGCCATCCAGTAGTGAGTTTATAGCGCCAGCGTAAGGGTAGAGGAGCCCAGAGTATGCAAGCAAACGCATAGGGGATGACGGTGATAATCAAAAAAAGCTGGAATAAAAAAGCGCGTAAATACAGCATATTAGGATTGAGCAAGCCAAAATTGCACCACAGCTGCTAAGTCGGGGTGAGTAGTGGTAAAGGGGGGTAGGGGTTGTTGCTGCGTTTGAGCGCCGTTCCCTGTTAAGACCAGTGCCGTAGAAATCTGGGCGGCGTGAGCGGCTTGTAGGTCTCGTAAAGAGTCCCCAACGGCCACACAGTCTTCTGGATTCAGGTCATAACGACGCATGGCCTCAATGAACATGCCGGGTAAAGGCTTGCGGCATGTACAGTGGTCATCGGGACCATGAGGACAAATAAAAATAGCATCAACATGTGCACCGAAAGCAGCAAGCTGCTGACGCATTTTCAGATGAATGGCGTTAAGCGTATCCATATTAAACAGGCCACGAGCTAAGCCAGACTGGTTGGTGGCAATGATGACCCGCCAACCGGCCTGTTTGAGCTTAGCAATGGCCTCTAGGCTGCCAGGAATAGCAACCCACTCATCGGGTGATTTAATAAAGGCTTTGGAGTCATAGTTAATGACTCCATCGCGGTCTAAAATAGCAGTTTTCACTAGGCAAGTAAGGATAAATCAGCCACTTGATTCATGGACTGGTGTAATTGCCGCAACAAAGCTAGGCGATTATTGCGTACAGCCATGTCCTCGGCCATGACCATGACATCGTTAAAGAATCGATCCACAGGCTCTTTAGCCGCTGCCAGTGTGGCAAGAGAAGCGCTAAAGTCGCCTTGTTCAAACTGTTGTTGGGCTACAGGCGCAAGCTCGCGAATCGTTGCTGCCAAAGCTTGTTCGACGGGCTCAGTTAGCAAGTTAGGGTCCAACGGGGCGGCAGCTCCTGTGTTGCGCTGGAGCAGATTACTAATTCGCTTATTAGCGGCTGCAAGGCTCTCTGCCTCAGGGCGCTGGGCAAAGGCAACACAAGCATTGATGCGGGCGTTCACTTGATGTAGGGGCGGTTGCAAAGCGAGCACAGCCTCTACGACCTTACGGTCGTGATTTTGAACCAGTTGGTTGCGATAGCGTTCATAAATAAAATTAATTACCTCCTCAACGGTATTTTCTGCTAAGACGCTGGTGTCAAAGCCGGCAGCCGAGAAGGTGAGCAGCTCACGCAAATCCAAGCGGGAGTGAGTCAGATACCCCCCTTGGTTAAGCTGTTCGAACGCGCTGATTAAGCCCAAAGCGGCGCGACGTAAGGCATACGGGTCGCGTTCGCCTGTAGGAGCTAAGCCTATTCCCCAAATACCGATAAGGGTTTCTGCGCGCTCCGCTAAAAATAGTGCGGTGGCAATCAGAGAGTCGGTGCTAACAGGAGCGTGAATACGGTGCTCATATTGATGACGTAGTGCATTGACAACGTGCTCATGCTCGCCATCGGCTTGAGCATAATACGCGCCCATAATCCCTTGAAGCTCAGGGAACTCTCCCACCATGAGGGTATTGAGGTCAGCTTTGGCGAGTAGGGCGGCACGATCGGCAAGCTGCGTGTCCGCGCCCAGTTGTTCGGCAATATGTACAGCCAAACGACGTAAGCGCTCCACGCGTACCCGTTGTGAACCAAGTTTGTTGTGATAAACACTGTTCTCTAGACTTGGGACTCGGTCTATGAGCGGCTGCTTGCGATCGGTTTCAAAGAAAAAGCGTGCATCCGCTAAGCGTGGCAGAATCACTCGTTGATTTCCCTCAATAATATGTGAAGGATCCTCAACCTGCATATTGCTCACGATTAAAAAGCGATGTGTTAGCGCATGGGTATTTGGGTCAAAGAGGGGGAAGTAGCGCTGGTTAAGCCGCATCGTTAAAATCAAGCACTCACTGGGTATTTCAAGGAACACAGGATCAAATTCGCCCTTGTAAACCGTAGGATGTTCGACTAATGCTGTGACCTCGTCTAATAAAGCAGGGACTTCCGGGTCATCACCCAGGGTGGCTTGATGCTGCTCACACGCTTGCTGTAATTGTTGACGAATGTTTTCTCGGCGTTTAGCAAAAGAGGGAATCACCCAACCTTGTTGCTCAAGTTGTTGTTCGTAACTATCTGCCGAAGTAATGTTCAGTGGGCCTTCGCACATAAAGCGGTGCCCTAACGTGGTACGACCCGAGGTTAAGCCAAGGGTTTGGGCATCAAGCACATCTTCGCCCCAGAGAACCACTAAACCATGAGCAGGGCGTACAAAGCGTACGCTTGTGATGCCATCATTAAGCTGATAACGCATCACTTTAGGAATGGGCAGGTGCGTAACAGCATAGTCGATGGCCTCATTGATCACATCGGCGAGCTTGGCCCCGGTTGCCATGCCATTTGCATAGAGATAGTCTTGCTTGCCGTCTGATTTAATTTCTAGATCGGCTAAGCTTAGGTGACCGAGTCCTTTGCTATCTAGTCGTTTTTGTAGGGGGGCCGTCATATTCCCATCGGCATCTATACCGACTTTAGTGGGCATAAGCTTTTCACTAAAGGGCTGATCGGCGGCTTGTTGGGCAACATGGGTAATATGGACAGCTAAACGACGGGGCGTTGCATACGCGGTGATGGTGCTATCGCCCTGTAATAAGTGACGTTGACTAAGGACGTTGGCTACCCCATCAGCAAAGGCTTGCCCCATTTTTTCTAGGGCTTTAGGAGGCAACTCTTCGGTTTGGAGTTCGACTAATAAGGAGCGATTCAACATGGTGGCTTCGGACATTAGACGGTCTCCTTGTTGTTTTGGTTATTCAACATAGGGAAACCAAGGGCTTCGCGGGAATGGTAATAAGCTTGGGCGACCCCCCGTGCAAGGTTGCGGATACGGCC
>JAAYRP010000085.1 GCA_012518715.1 Alcaligenaceae bacterium
CAAGCAATCCGTTATGCACGTGAAAACAAAATCCCTTATTTGGGCATTTGTTTAGGGATGCAACTAGCAGTAGTAGAGTTTGCGCGTCACGTGGCGGGTTTAGGCGGAGCAAACAGTACCGAGTTTGACCCATCTGCGGCTCATCCAGTTGTTGCCTTAATCACCGAATGGAAAGATCGCGAAGGTCGTGTTGAGCATCGTTCGGGTGATGAGGATTTAGGTGGCACAATGCGCAAAGGGGCTCAAGAATGCCCTGTTAAAGAGGGGACTCGTGCTTATGAGATCTATGGCCCGTGCGTTAATGAACGCCATCGCCATCGTTTCGAGGTCAACAATGTATATGTGCCGCGCCTCGAAGAATCTGGCTTAGTGATTAGTGCTCGGACTCCTGCTGAAAGTTTACCCGAAATCATGGAACTGCCCGAGGCTAAGCACCCATGGTTTATGGGGGTGCAGTTTCATCCAGAGTTCACTTCCACACCGCGTGATGGGCACCCTTTATTTATTAGCTATATACAAGCGGCTTTAGCCCACAAAGCACAGTCTAAATAAATAAAATGCACCGCTTTGGCGGTGCATGTTTTTGTGAGAATGCCAATGGAGTTATGTGGTTTTCAGGTTGGGATCGACCAACCCTTTTTCTTAATAGCTGGCCCTTGTGTGATTGAGTCGCGTCAGATGGCTTTTGACACGGCGGGGTATTTAAAAGAAATCACCGATGAGCTTGGCATCCCTTTTATTTATAAAAGTTCTTTTGATAAAGCCAACCGTAGCTCCGTCGCCTCGTACCGCGGTCCTGGCATACTCGAAGGTCTGCAGATTTTAGTCGATGTGCGGGAACATTTTGGGGTGCCAGTGCTAACTGATGTCCATGAAAAAGAACAGGTGGATGATGTAGCAGCGGTGGTGGATGTATTACAAACCCCTGCGTTTTTATGTCGTCAAACTGACTTTATTCAGGCTTGTGCTGCAACCCTAAAACCTGTCAATATTAAAAAAGGGCAGTTTTTAGCGCCTCAGGATATGAAAAATGTGGTGGATAAAGCCCGAGCCGCTGCGCTTGATGCGGGTGGAGACGGGGATACCATTATGGTTTGTGAGCGTGGGGCTTCCTTTGGTTATAACAATTTGGTGTCGGATATGCGTTCACTGGCTATTATGCGGGAAACCGGCTGCCCGGTTGTGTTTGATGCGACGCATTCTGTACAGTTGCCGGGAGGACAGGGGGATCGATCGGGGGGGCAGAGTGAGTTCGTGCCGGTGTTGGCTCGAGCCGCAGTGGCTGCTGGTGTAGCAGGGGTTTTTATGGAAACTCATCCGAACCCAGCGCAAGCCTTATCTGATGGGCCGAATGCTGTTCCCTTACAGCGTATGCATGCTTTATTAAGCCATCTTAAAGCCATTGATCAGGTGGTAAAAGCCCCAGGCGTATTGGATTAAGCCACCTATTATTGAACATAGGTTGTACAATAGGAACGATTTTTTATTGCAGAAAGAAGGGGTTAGCCCTTTATTTCTATTATTGATTAGCGTTATTGCTTCCATAGCAAGGACTACATTTCATGAGTGCTATTGTAGATATTATTGGTCGTGAGATTCTTGACTCGCGTGGTAACCCTACCGTTGAATGTGATGTGCTATTAGAGTCAGGTGCGATGGGGCGTGCCTCGGTACCTTCAGGTGCTTCCACTGGCATGCGTGAGGCCTTAGAACTACGTGATGGGGACAAATCCCGTTACTTAGGCAAAGGGGTGCTGCGTGCTGTAGAAAATATTAATACAGAAATTGCTGAAGCCTTAATTGGTTTGGATGCCCAAGAGCAGCATTTCATTGATCAGACCTTGATCGATTTAGATGGCACCGAAGATAAAAGTCGCTTGGGTGCAAACGCCATGTTGGCAGCCAGTATGGCTGTAGCGCGTGCAGCAGCAGATGATTCAGGTCTGTCGCTGTATCGCTATTTTGGTGGTAGTGGCGCCATGCAAATGCCTGTGCCGATGATGAACGTGATCAACGGTGGGGCGCATGCCAATAATACCCTTGATTTACAAGAGTTCATGATCATGCCTATTGGCGCTAAAAGCTTCCGTGAAGCCTTGCGCATGGGGGCAGAGGTCTTTCACGCGTTAAAAGATTTAATTCATGCGCAGGGCATGTCCACAGCAGTAGGTGATGAGGGCGGTTTTGCGACAAACGTGGAAAATCATGAAGCCGCTATTCAGCTAATTCTACAAGCTATTGATAAAGCTGGTTACGAGGCAGGTACACAAATTGCCTTGGCTTTAGACTGCGCAAGCTCCGAGTTTTATCGTGATGGTTTATACCATTTAGCTGGAGAGGGTGGTATTAGTTTAAATGCTTCTCAGCTGGTTGATTTGCTTGAAAGCTGGTGTGACAAATATCCCATCGTTTCTATTGAAGACGGCATGGCCGAAGACGACTGGGAAGGTTGGAAAATTCTCACTGATCGTTTGGGCAAAAAAGTACAGCTAGTCGGTGATGATTTATTTGTGACCAACACCAAAATCCTACGTGAAGGGATTGATCGTGGTATTGCTAACTCCATTTTGATTAAGATCAATCAGATTGGCACGTTGACAGAAACTTTTGCTGCCATTGAGCTGGCCAAGCGCTATGGTTATACCGCTGTGATTTCTCATCGTTCTGGGGAAACAGAAGACGCTACGATTGCCGATATTGCGGTAGCTACGAATGCGATGCAGATTAAAACCGGTTCGTTATCGCGCTCGGATCGCATGGCTAAATACAATCAGCTTTTGCGCATTGAAGAAGAGCTAACCGGTGTGGCGTCCTATCCTGGACGTGATGCTTTTTATAACTTGCGTTAACGCTCCACGAGGTTAAAGGGTTTGGTATTAAGCCAAACCCTTTATTATTTTTGTTATGCGTTTTATTTTTATTTTCTTAGTTGCGCTATTGGCTTTTTTTAATTACGAGCTGTGGTTCGGGAATAATGGCGTAGATAGAATTAAAGAATTACAAGAAAAAATACAAGTGCAGCAAGAGCTCAACGAGGCCGCGTTAGCTCGTAATAATGCGATGGCGGCAGAAGTGCATGATCTACGAGAGGGAACACAAGCGGTAGAGGAATTGGCACGTTTTGAGCAGGGGATGATTAAGCAAGGCGAGATTTTTGTGCAAATCATGTCGCCGAATACCCCCTAGGGGGGTGCCTCGCAACAAAAGCTCCCATGGCATTGCCAAGAAGGAGTGGTTTGCTCGTTGCTAGGCGGCAGCCAAGATCCTAGGGATGATGGGCTGCTGTAGGTGGGCATAGGTGGCAAAGGTACAGGAGAGGTTGTAGTCTGCGGTGTTGAGTTTGATATTTGTGCCGATGCTGTGGCTTGGGTTGTATCGGATTGCATCGCGATGCGGATCTCGGTTTGAATAGGGATGAGCCCCTGTTGATAATAATTTTGATTGCTTGAAGAATGAGCTAAGGCAAGGCGAACAAAGTGTCTAAGGACTGGGCTAAGGGGGCGATGCCCATAGGTAAGGCGCAACACTAATGTGTTTTGATCAAAAATACGTGTATTACCCTGTTGATATTGTAGTGCTTGATAGTTGAAAGACGCTGGGGTTGGTGCAAGAGTATAAGTGTAAATCTCCCAGTGATCAGAAGGAGAAAAAGCCCAAGCAGGATGTTGCTGTAAGTGGTGTTTAAAAAGGGGGGTAATATGCTGGGGTTGAGCCGCTAATGTGGCTAATGAGCGCCCAGTATCTAAAAGAGCCGTATTAAGATACTGCCGTAAAAGCAGCCAGTGAGCGCTTTCTAGACCGGCTATAGCAAGAAAACATAATAGTAATAAAGTAGCTGTGCTTTCAATAAGTGTAGCGCCAGATTGCATAGCAAGCGATATAAAATGGTTGTCGATACATGCAGTATGACAAGTCGCTAAGGCATAGACAATCTGTGGAGAATACGTAGAAAAATCCCGCCATATAGGCGGGATTTTTAATTAATGCAGCGTGTTTTTGGTTTCTGGTTGGTCGCTTTGGGCAATAAATAATCGCGCACAATCCACAGGATCAAATTGGTAAGGTTTGCCACAAAAATGACAAGAGACTTCGATATGCTCTTGTTCGCTAAGGATTTGTTCAATTTCGGCAGTGCCTAACATGCGTAACATATCGGCGACGCGTTCACGCGTACAGGGGCAATGCCACTGTATGGGTATGGGATCCAGTTTGAGTAGATCTTCTTGCCAAAAGAGGCGATGGATGAGTTCGTGAGCGGGTAGCTGTAAAAGCTCATCATTTTTAACGGTAGCGACAAGCTGCTTAGCGCGATCCCAACTGGGTTCCTCGGGCGCTTCGGTGCCCTCGATATGGCCACCTGTGCCTGGTAAGCGCTGTAGTAATAAGCCGTTGGCTTTGGTGCCGTCGGCAGCGAGAAAAATGCGTGTATCCAGCTGTTCGGAGTGCTGCATATAGTTTTCCAGCACTTCGGCAAAATTATCTCCATGCAGTGGCACGATACCCTGATAAGGTTTTAGGTCAGTGTGAGGTTTTGGTTCTAACACCACCATAAAGCGACCGTTATCGTAGGTATTGAGTAAATTTTGTAGATTTCCGTTTTCAGGAATTGCTACCCCTTCGCGTAAGCTGACAGTGGCGCGGATATGAAAGTCGGATGTGCACTCGACCACCATCAGAGCGATAGGGCCATCGCCTTGGGCTTGTAAGACCAGCGAACCATCAAGTTTGAGGTTACCGGCTAAGAAAACCGCTGCTGCCGCAAGCTCACCTAAGAGATTGCGTACACAGTCAGGGTAATTTTGATGGGCTAATCCGGTTTGCCAAGCTGCACTGAGCTCAACCGTTTGCGCACGTGTTAGCTGATCAGCAAATACGTATTTATTTAATTGATCTGTCATAGTTTTGAAAGAAAAATGCGGGTTATGGTTGTAGATGGGGACGAATATCTACAATTCGAGTGCCCGCGATACGATCATGTAAAAATTGCTGGTCTTTATCGAACCATGTCCAAATAAAAATAGTGAACGGGGCAAACACGATAAGAAGGTTGGTGGAATAGTAACCGGTATAAGCCGCCATCATTTTGACTGCCAAAGCGAAAAGCAGAGGTAGGATCCACATAAGCACATAACGATAGAGCGCTTGGAACCAGCTTGGCTTGGAACCATCGGGCATTTGTAAACGTAAATGCCATGTTTTCATGGGCAAGGTTTGGCCTGTGCGCCGCCATGCCAATAGAAAATACAGGCCGATGGCCATAAATAAAATGACTTGCCTTGCGGCACGCAAATGTAAAGCGTGACGGCTTTGAGTTAGGTAGTCAAAAACCAGTAATACCCCAAAAATGAGACCAAAAAGCAAAACACCCTCGTACATCATGCACGAAAATCGACGCCAGCGGGATGGGGTAGGTAAAGAGAAAGAGGCTTCAGCAGA
This sequence comes from Alcaligenaceae bacterium, assembly GCA_012518715.1. Classification (GTDB taxonomy): domain Bacteria; phylum Pseudomonadota; class Gammaproteobacteria; order Burkholderiales; family Burkholderiaceae_B; genus Paenalcaligenes; species Paenalcaligenes hermetiae. The sequence goes on from JAAYRP010000085.1 coordinate 5,437, forward strand.
CATAGTGGGAATTATAATCGAAGTCACTATGTTTTAGGTACAGGAGACGACAGAACCTAGGCGCTGAAGCCTAAAACGGAGAGGCGTTAAGCGAATAAACGTTGCAGGAGACGTTTTAGGCTTTGTAGAGGACGAAGACGATTTTGTTGTTCTAAAGCCTGTTGGATTAAGCGACGTTCAAGGTCGTCGGATAAAGGTAGATCCTGCGTTTGTTGATAAAACATGATTTCCACACAAATGAAGTTAGGGTTAACCCTATTATAAGGGTTAACCCTAGTAATTTCAATGTGAGTGTGGTTTACCGGTTACTGGCGGGCACCATTTGGAAGTTAAATAAACGGCAGTCTAGTGGCCCGTTATATAGCGGATAACGTCGATTGGGTTTTAAGCGTAGCTTAGATGGAATATCTAGATCACTGGTGATGAGATTGACGCTCCAGCCGGCAAAATTCCGTTTTAAGTGGGCCGCCCATTGTTCCCAGAATTCGGTATCGGTTTCATCCAAACGTTCCCCATAGGGGGGGTTGGTAACGATCCAGCCTTGAGCGGCTAAGGGTTGGATAGCTAAAGCATTGCCTGTTTCAAAACGGATGGTGTTGGGATGTAAATGGGCACGTGCCAAGTTTGCTTGGGCTGCTTCGATGGCTGCAGGGTTAATATCATATCCAACCAATGGGATTTCGATTTCAGCAGCAATATTTGCGCGTGCTTCGGCTTTCAGATCTTGCCAAGCTTTGGCATCGTGGTTGCGCAAGCGCTCGAAATGAAAGGGCCGCCAAATTCCAGGGGGCGCACCAAGTGCAATCCAAGCCGCTTCGATAAGAATAGTACCACTACCGCAAAATGGATCAATCAGGGGGGCGTTGGGGTCCCAGTCTGACAAAGCCAGTAAACCTGCTGCTAGGTTTTCGCGCAAAGGAGCGTCCCCTTTATGGTGACGCCACCCACGTTTAAATAAGGATTCGCCACTACTATCAATGTATAAAGTGGCTGAGTCTTCGTTTAAGAACGCATGGACTTTGGCATCGGGACGGACTGTGTCGATATCCGGACGCGCCCCTTCGCGATCACGCAAGCGATCACAAATCGCGTCTTTTACTCGTAGGTTGGCAAATTGTAGGCTTTGAAAGGGGCTACGTATGGCCGAGGTGTCAACAC
>JAAYRP010000086.1 GCA_012518715.1 Alcaligenaceae bacterium
AGTTCGTATGAAATGCCGTTGATGCGACAAGCCACATCGTGATCGCCATCGATAATTCGAATTCCACGGGCTTTAGTGCCTTTTTTTAAATTGGTGGAAGAACCTTTGACTTTGAGGTCTTTGATTAAAAGCACGTCGTCGCCGTCTTGTAAAAGATTGCCGTTGCTGTCACGGACCTCGCGGTGTTCTTCCTCGGGGGTATCCGCCACCATGGGCCATTCATGGGCGCAGTCGGGACAGATATAAAGATCGCCATCGGGATAAGTGTGCTCCATGGCGCATTGGGGGCAGGCTGGAATATTTTGCATTGGGTTTCCTTTGTGTTAATTAGTGCAAATCAGGGTGATTTGCTTACCGTTGAGCGATTTTAACTACTTTTCTTGTTTTGTAGGCTAGCGCCAGCTTGTTGTGGCAAGCGTTTAAAGGAAAAAAAGGAAATCGCAGTGAGCCCGCCGATGACCATGAACCCCCAAAAGAGATCCTGAGTATGGACTTGAGCATGTTGATGCCAATGCATGCTGATGTTTAGCGTGATCGCAGCACAGGCCACGCCTAAGCTGATCCCTAGTTGTTGAGCCATCGCCGCAAAAGAGCTGGCTCGGCTCATGGCCTGTTGATCTAGATCGGCGTAGGTAAGGGTGTTTACGGCCGTAAACTGAAGAGACCTAAACACCCCACCTACGCCTAAAATGCATGACATCCACCATAGCGGTGTGGATTCGTTAAAAAAGCCGCATAAGGCAATAAATAGACCCGTGAGCAAAGCGTTATACATCAGCACATTTCTATAGCCAAAGCGGCGAATAATCCGTGGCGCAAGGGGTTTAATCACAATCGCGCCCACGGCACTGGTAAAAGTCACAAGCCCTGCTGCCAAAGCGCTCATGCCAAAGCCGAGTTGCAATAACAGGGCTAACATAAAGGGTACTGAGCCCAAGGAAAAACGGCATAAATTACCGCCCAAAATAGAAATCGCAAAGCTGCGCGTGCGTAATAATGATAAATCAATAATAGGAAAGGCGACGTGTTTGGCATGCCATATATACCAAGTAGCTGTAATTAGCCCTGTGCCAAACAATAGTGCTAATTGCTTAGGGCTCAATTCGCTATGCCCGATGGACTCAAAGCTCACTACTAAGCATGCTAATGCCGTCGCACTTAAAAAAAAGCCCAGCCAATCTAAAGGAGGCGCCTCATTGGGTAAATCGGCTCGTATATAGCGTAAAACCAAAGCAATACCTAATAGGCCAACAGGGATATTGATTAAAAAAATCCAGTGCCAAGAAAAATAGGTCACAAAAAATCCCCCTACGGGTGGGCCCACAATAGGACCAAGTAGGGCGGGTAGGCTTAAAATGGCCATGGCACTGAGCAGATCGGATTTTGGGGTGCGTCGTAGCAAAATAATACGCCCAACAGGCACCATCATGGCTCCTGCCAGCCCTTGTACAATGCGGGCAGCAATTAGCTGGTTCAGGTTTTGTGAGATGGCGCAGGCCACTGAGCTTAGCGTAAAGAGTAGAATCGCGGCAATAAATACGCGTCTGGCGCCAAATTTATCTGCGGCCCAGCCACTAACTGGTACAAAGACCGCAACGGCAAGCAAATAACTGGTGATAATGGTGTTCATGCGAATGGCGTCGGTGTTCAACGATGCTGCCATCATGGGCAAAGCCGTAGCCACCACGGTGGAATCGAGCATTTGCATAAAGAGGGCACAGCCTACAATGTAGGGAATAATGCGAATCGCACGGCGCTCTTGGGGAGAAAGTGGGGTTGGTTCCGATGACATGTGTTTTGTGGGCTCAGTTTGCAGTACACTACGTGTATGTTTAATGACTTCTCTACGCACCATTATGGCAAAGAATTACGAATCTGAAATCACCCAATTTTTAAATGATTTCAAAAAACAAAACCCTGCAATCGAAGCCGGTCAGCGTGAAGGGCGCGCTCGGCTTTGGGACAAGCATATTGATCCCGAGCTTCAAGAGGGGTATCGTGCTGCCGCTGTGCCACAACCTCCCTATGTGTATTACCAAGACAATTAGTTAGTAGCTTAAGGTCTACGGCCGTCATATAGATTGAACACCGCAGCAGATAGTCGTCATTCCGCCTTAGACTCTAAGGAGGTCTACGCTCGCCTATACGGGGAGCCGCTTTTTGCGATTCCACAGGATTTATACATCCCCCCTCAAGCATTAGAAGTGGTATTACAAAGTTTTGAGGGACCCTTAGATTTACTGCTTTATTTGATTCGTAAGCAGAACTTTGATGTATTAGATATTCCGATGGCCGAGGTCACCGAGCAGTATTTGGAATATGTAGAGCAGTTACGTCAATCTAACCTTGAATTAGCGGGTGAGTACTTATTGATGGCGGCGCTACTGATCGAAATTAAGTCGCGCATGTTGCTCCCCGTCAAGAAAGCCGATACGGGCGAGGAGGTCGAAGATCCTCGTGCAGAGCTAGTACGTCGTCTTTTGGCGTATGAGCAAATGAAACAGGCGGCTTTGGATTTAGATGCGCTACCACGCGTGGAGCGAGATTTTTGGGTAGTGCACGCTAAAGCTGACTTGCATATTGAGGAAATTCTGCCTGAGGTCTGCGCAGAGGATTTACGCCAAGCATGGCAAAATATATTACGGCGCGCCAAGCTCCATCAGTCGCACACCATCACGCGAGAGCAGTTGTCGGTGCGCGATCATATGAGTCAAATTCTAAGGCGCTTGTCAACGACCGAGTTTTTAGAGTTTAATCAGTTATTTAATG
>JAAYRP010000087.1 GCA_012518715.1 Alcaligenaceae bacterium
ATAATCTCATCAATAACCTGCTCAACAGGTGGGTACTGCGCTAGAAACTCTGTTGTTAAACCATGCACTGCGAGCGCCTCGGGATCTGAGTCGCGTCCTGGGTTCACATATAAATGTAGATGATTACCTGTTAGCTGACGATTTGCTATCTCTACCCCGGCAATTTCCACTAATCGATGCCCATCATCAGGATCCAAACCTGTGGTTTCTGTATCTAAAACAATTTGTCGCATTTTTAACTTCTCTGTTTAAGCACGTCGCTTGGGTGCTTTAGCCGCAATCAACGTATAGGCAGCCGGCACCACAAACAAGGTTAACACGGTGCCAAAGGTTAGCCCCCCCACCAAAACCCAGCCAATTTGCTGTCGGCTTTCTGCGCCTGCACCGGTAGCATAGGCTAATGGCAGCACGCCTAGCACCATTGCTCCTGTTGTCATTAAAATCGGGCGCAAGCGCATTTCACAAGCCCGCACTACGGCTTGATAAAGCCCCACGCCTTCAGCCCGTAGCTGGGTAGCAAACTCCACAATCAAAATCCCATGTTTAGTAATTAGCCCCACCAAGGTAATCAAACCAATTTGACTATAAATGGACAAAGTACCACCGCTTAACCATAATGCAAATAACGCACCGGTCATCGATAGAGGAACGGAGAGCATAATAATAAAAGGATTACGCCAGCTTTCAAATTGGGCCGCAAGCACCAAATAAATAAATACCAAGGCCATAGCAAACACAAAGTACATGCTTCCCGAGGCATCCCTAAATTCACGCGACTGTCCATCTAAATCAGTTTGTGCAGTCTCAGGCAATGTGGTTGCCGCCACATTTTGCATATGGGTTAAAACTTCTCCTAAGGCATAACCCGGCGCCACTGAGGCTTGCACAATCACGGCACGTAATCGATTAAAGTGGTTTAATGACTGAGGCGAGACGCTTTCATGGATCGTTAAAAAACCGCCAAGCGGAAGCATTTCCCCCGCTTGATTACGCACATAAATATCTAAAATATCCGCCGGATTGGCTCGATGCGATTTATCCACCTGCACAATCACATCATACTGCTCACCATCGTCCTCAAACCGCGTAACTTGGCGCCCGCCTAACAGCGACTCGAGCGTACGCCCTACTGTTGCCACGTCTACGCCCGCATCGGCCAGCTTGTCCCGGTCCAGCTCTACCCGTAATTCTGGCGTATTTAAACGTAAATCCGTGTCAATATTTTGTAAGCCAGGATAGTCCTCTAGGGCGGCAATAAAACGCGCTACGATTTGAGCCAACTCAGGATAAGGCACCTGACTCATGATCACAAACTCAACCGGTTTTGACGTAGCGCGCTGGCCAAAAGAAGGCGGATTCGTGGGAAAAGCGCGCACCCCTGGCAAAGCGGAGAATTTTGGCTGTAATGCTCGCGCAATTTCTTGCTGGCTACGGTGCCGTTCTTCCCAAGGCTTTAAGCGTAAGATCGCAAACGAGTCCGTGACCGTCGGAAACCCAATCACCGCTTGATACCCCGAGGTTTCTGGTAGCTGCGCATAAAACTGCTCCACCTGCTTCACGCTCTCTAGGGTATAAGCCAATGTGGCGCCTTCGGGTGCATTGACCATGCCAAATATAACGCCGCGATCTTCGATAGGAGCAAGCTCGCTTTTGATCAGACTAAATAACACCCCACTGCCCAGCGCCACCCCCACACCCAGCCAAAGCACCACAGCGCGATATCGCAATGCCCGCAGCAAGGTTTTTCTATAAAAACGTGTCAATGCATTCAAACCATGCTCGATACGCAAGTACCATTTACCGGGTCGCTGCTGCGGCCGTAACAATACTGCGCACATCATCGGAGTGAGAGTCAGCGCAACAAAACCAGATACCAACACCGCCCCCGCCAACGTCAAGGCAAACTCAATGAACAAGCGTCCCGTTCTGCCAGTGGCAAAAGCCAATGGTGCAAAGACCGTCACCAACGTTAAGGTCATAGCAATAACCGCACCACCAATTTCTTTGATCCCTAAAAAAGAGGCTTGTACCCGATCCATACCATTTTCAATATGGCGGTATACGTTTTCTAAAACCACAATGGCATCATCAACCACAAGACCGATGGCTAATACCATAGCCAATAAGGTCAAGGTATTAATAGAAAAACCAAAAGCATACATAATACCCAGAGCACCAATGAGCGAAACGGGTATCGTGACAATAGGAATGAGACTGGCACGCAGGTTGCGTAAGAAAAACAAGATCACCAGCATCACTAATAAAGTGGCTTCAATGATGGTGGTGTACACCGAATCTATGGACTTTTGAATAAATACCGAACTGTCATAAGCCACATGCAGCCGCATATTGCCTGGCAAATTCATATTAATTTGCTCGACTTCGGCTCGCACTGCCTGCGATAAGCTAAGAGGGTTTGCGGTAGCTTGTTTCGTTACCCCAATCGTTAAGCTATCTTGCCCATTAAAACGCGCCAAGACCCGCTCCTCGGCCGCATCAATCTTTACTTGGGCTATTTCACCTAAGCGCACTGGATAGCCATTGCGATGGGCTACGATGATGTTTTTAAACTCCTCTACGGTTTGCAAATCGGTGGAGGACACCACAGAGAACTCGCGTAAATGCGACTCGATTCGCCCAGCAGGAATCAATACGTTCTGTTGGCGCAACGCGTTTTCTATGTCTTGCACGGTTAGCTGAAGCCCCGCCATCCGCGCTCGATCCACATTGATGCGCATGGCAGGCAGACGCTCCCCAAATACTCGCACCTCGGCAGCGCCCGGCAATACGGACAACCGCGTTTTAATATAACGATTGATGTAATCCGAGGCCTGAATCGCACTGTAATCCCCCATTTCTACCCCAATATAAATAATTGGGGTGGAGTCTGCTTCGACCTTATTGATAATGGGCTCATCAACCTCGTCAGGCAAAAAGCGCCGTGCGCGCGAGACCTTATCCCGTACATCTGCTGCCGCAGCATCTGGGCTACGACTTAAGTTAAATTTAATATTGATTAAACTACGTTCAGAACGACTACGCGAGGTCATGACATCCACGCCCTCGATCCCTGAAAGCTGGTCCTCTAGGGGCTTGGTGACCTGAGACTCAATCACCTCTGGTGATGCCCCTTTATAGTTGGTGATCACCGATACCACGGGCTCATCAATCGCAGGGTACTCACGTACACTTAAGCGCTCGTAGGAGATCAAACCGACCAGCACAATCATCAACGATAAAACTGTCGCAAAAATGGGGCGCTGTATGCAAAAGTTCGCCATTTTCATCGGAGGGTTCCTTAGGGTTGCGCTAGCTCAGCGCGCTGATAACGCAATGGCGTGCCATCTTGTACCTTTTGCAAGCCCGTGACTAACACCACATCATCGGGCTGCAAGCCGCTGACCTGCACCCAACCATCTCGACGAATACCAATCTGAACCTCGACTCGCTGCGCTTGCTCTTGGTCTGTCACGCGATACACATAGTGCGCCTGCCCCGAAGGCACAATAGCGGTCTCTGGCACGACAAGCGCTTCCATTTCATCCAGCTCCACCACAATACGGGCAAACTGCCCAGGCCGTAAGCGCCCATCGGGGTTCGGCACATGAGCACGCAGCACAACAGAACGCCCCTGTTCATCAATCATAGGACTAATGGCATTCACTTGCCCGATAAATTCACTCTGAGCCAATGCATCCAAACGCAAGCGTATCGGCGTGCCCACCTGAATCTGCCCTAAGTACTGTTCAGGAATCCTAAAATCCACCTGCAACTGGTCAATGGAGGCTATATCTACAATCTCGGTGCCATTTGCTACATAATCCCCCACCGACACATAACGCAAGCCAAGCATGCCGGAAAAAGGGGCTTTGATTTGGCTTTTTTCAATGCGGGTTTGAATAATTTTGACCTGAGCAGCAGCTACAGCGCGCTCGCTTTGGGACTCATCCTGAGCTTGAGAGCTAATAAAACCCTGCTGATGCAATTGTTGTGCTCGATGTGCTCGACTTGCAGCTAGCTGCAACGCGGCCTGTGCTTGCTGTAACTCGGCTTGTAGCACATCTGTATCCAGCTGCACTAAAACCTGCCCGGCTTGAGCACGTGTGCCTTCCTCGAACAAAATAGCGGCAATGCGCCCACTACTTTCTGCACGTAACGTCACCGCATTTTGTGCTAGTAAAGAACCAACAGCGGCCACCTCCTGCGCTAAGGTTTGCTGACGAACACGCACCACATCCACCTGTACGGCGGCAGGCGCAGCGGCAACAGAAGAGGTTAAAGGGGGCTCTGGTTCTGGGTTAATGACTGATACCAGTTCTTTTGCACCCCAAAATACCATTGCTAACCCAAGTACCAATGCGAAAATCAGCCACCACACCCATTTTTTCATGCTTATTACACCTGTTGCTGTAATTGCTCTACGCCCAAATTGGCTAAAGCATCGGCACGCTCATTGCCATGATCACCGGCATGCCCACGAACCCAATGCCATTGTAATTGGTGTTGTTGACAAAGTGCATCCAGCTGTTGCCATAAATCGGCGTTTTTTACGGGTTTTTTAGACGCATTACGCCAACCCTTGGCCTTCCAGCCCGGCAACCATTCTGTCATGGCTTTTTGCACGTATTGCGAGTCCGTATAAATGTGAACAAAACACGGCTCTTTTAACAGCTGTAGTGCCTGAATCACAGCCATGATTTCCATACGATTATTCGTGGTTTCTGGCTCACCACCATAAATTTCTTTGGTGTGGCGCCCATATTTTAATAACGCGCCCCAACCACCTGCACCGGGGTTGCCTTTGCATGCCCCATCCGTCCATATCAATACTTCTTTCATTTATGTATCATCTGAATAAGTGCGCGTGGCATGGCGCTGAGCCACTGCAGCAGAGCGTACACGGGCTTTTTTTTGCTTGGCCCAGTCCAAGCCAACCATAGTCACGCTACTGACGCGCTTTGTTGCTTTAAGTACATACACGGCTCCAAATAACGGCCACCACCGCGCACCCCACTTTTCTAAGAACTGCCAGCGTTGCATCCACTTGCTCTGCTCACAGAGCGGACGATAACACCCTTGCCGCTCCTGTGTCACATCAAAAGACAATAAGGATAACCAGTCTTCTACGCGCCATGGTGAGAGCTGATGGCTAGGCGGCACCGGTAACAAACACTCTAGACCAGGCACACGATCACGGGCCCCCCATAAGCTCCATGGATTAAAGCCTGTAATCACCACTTGCCCTTCGGGAACCAATACCCGCTCGACCTCGCGCAATACTTGATGCGGATCACTTGAAGTTTCTAGTGTATGAGGTAAAACTAATAGGTCTATACTTTCCGTGGCAAACGGCAACTGCTCGGGTTGACAGACTACAGCAAGCCCAGCCGTATCACTGATGTTATCCGTATGGGTATACCATTTATGAGATATGCGATTTTGTTGCATCAAAGGCCATTGAGGCAATCCTATTTGAATGGCATGATAACCAAATACATTCTGCAGTAGTTCCTCAATCTGAGCCTGCTCCCACTGGCGAGCAAATTGCCCTATTTCCGTATATAGCCATTGTTTTAACACCAACTCCATGTTCTCGTGCTCTGTCACTCAGGTGCCTCCTATTATGAAAAACCACTTAGCTCCTACGCCTGCCCTGCAGTTAGAACCGATCCCAGCCTTCAATGATAACTATATTTGGTTGATTCACAATGAAAAACATGCAGTGGTCATTGATCCAGGCGATGCGCACCCTGTTATCCAGTTTCTTGAGCAGCAATCCCTTCAACTTGACGCCATTTTAATCACTCACCATCACCACGACCATGTTGGGGGCATCCAAGCGCTCCTATCCCATTCCCAAGATGCTACGGTGTATGGGCCCGCGCACGAAGCGATTCCCCAGCGGCAAGTAGCGGTGGATCAAGGGGATCAGATTACTCTTCCGCCGCTTGGCATAACGTTAGAGGTTCTGGCCGTACCGGGGCACACCTTAGGGCACGTGGCCTATGTCACGCATTTAACAAGCGAGCAACCCGTGCTCTTTTGTGGTGACACCTTGTTCTCGGGTGGCTGTGGGCGCTTATTTGAAGGTACCCCTGCACAAATGTATGCTTCTTTACAGAAGCTGGCCGCTCTACCTACAAACACCTTTGTTTGCTGTGCACACGAATATACCTTGTCCAATCTCATGTGGGCACTTGAGGTCGAACCAGATAACACCACGCTCCAGACCTATTACGAGCAGGCCTCAGAGCTACGCCAAGCACAACAGCCCACTCTACCCTCCACCATAGGTCTAGAGTTACAAATCAATCCCTTTTTACGTACGGGAGTTCCAACGGTACAATTGAGCGCAGCCGCGTATGCTGGACAGCCGGCTCACAGTCCCTCCGAGGTATTAGCCCAACTACGAGAATGGAAAAACAACGCCTAAGACCATGAAATCCTTACGACTTTTTTTAATTGGCCTCATAGTGGTTTTAGCTGGTTGCGCCACACAGCAAAAACAAAGTATGCATAGCGGCCCTCAAATAGCAGCAGATACCTCGCGCACAATAGATCTGACCCACCCACCTAAAGACATGTGGGATCGCATCCGCCGCGGTTATGCTATCCCCAATCTGCGTACCCCTTTGGTCGACTACTGGACTGACTACTATGCTCGCAATGCTCGCTCAGTATCAGTAATGAGTGAGCGCGCCAGTAAATACCTCTATCATATTGTGGATGAGCTTGAGCGCCGTGGCATGCCTACAGAACTTGCTCTACTGCCTTTTGTCGAAAGCGCTTATAACCCCACCGCTTACTCCAAAGCTCATGCATCCGGTTTGTGGCAATTTATCCCCAGCACGGCTAAAGACTTCAACCTGCAACAGGACTGGTGGCTAGATCAACGCCGCGACCCCATCGCTTCAACGCAAGCGGCACTCGATTACCTCGAGTATTTATACGAATTTCAAGGGGATTGGTATCTGGCCTTGGCTTCGTATAACTGGGGCCAAGGCTCAGTGCGTCGTGCTATTGAAAAAAATGAAAAAGCCGGCCTAGGGATTGATTATTTATCCCTGACCATGCCAGAAGAAACGCGCAACTATGTGCCTAAACTCCAAGCCATCAAAAACATCATCACCCACCCTGAAAAATACGGTATTCAGCTACCCATTGTACAAAATGAACCGTATTTTATTACGGTCAAACGCAATGACCACATTGATATTGAGGTCGCCGCTGAACTAGCGGAAATGTCACTCGATGATTTTAAGTTTTTAAACCCCGCCTATAACCGCGGCACCATCCCTGCGCATAGCGCTACCCTTATCCTTCCCAAAGATAAAGCAGATATTTTTCAGACCAATATCCAACGCTATCAAGGTCGCCTGAGCCACTGGGACATTTATCGCCCCAAACCCGGGGAGTCTTACGCTGATATCGCTAAGCGCCATGGTATCGCCCTGAGTCAACTACGCAGCGTAAACGGTATCAGTAGCCGCCAAACCAAAGCCGTCGCAGCCCAAACCCTACTAGTACCGGCAACAACTACGGATTTACACGCTGACCCGCTTGGTGTACAGCTGGCCTCTTTACAAAACACCCCGGCTCTACCCAGCCAGGCGACAACCAGTCCCAGAGCACAAGCTAAAGCTACTGCCCAAGCCAACACAGCTGCTACACGTAGCCATACCGTCAGAAAAGGCGACACTCTCTATAGCATTGCCCGCCGCTACAATACGACAGTCAACACACTACAGCAGTTAAATAATTTAAAATCCACCCAGCTTGCGCCAGGACTACGCTTACGCTTGCCCGGGCCTACACGTGGTTAAATACTATATTGAAAAGGAATACATAACATGGCTTTTCTTAGCGGTAAACGCATTTTAATTACCGGCGTCATTTCTAATCGCTCCATTGCCTACGGTATTGCCCGTGCCTGTAAAGAACAAGGCGCTGAAATCGCTTTGACCTATGTTGGTGAGCGTTTCAAAGATCGCGTCGAAGGCTATGCCGCTGAATTAGGCTCCAACATCGTTATCCCTTTGGATGTCGCCGAAGACCAGCAAATCACGGATGCCATCACCACCCTAAAAACACACTGGGACGGGCTTGATGGACTGGTTCACGCTATTGGCTTTGCGCCTCGTGAAGCCATTGCTGGCGATTTTTTAGACGGTTTATCGCGTGACGCTTTTGCTACCGCGCACGATATTTCAGCGTATAGCTTCCCTGCCTTAGTCAAAGAAGCGCTTCCTTTGCTCGAAGGGCGATCTAGCTCAGTGCTTACACTCACCTATTTAGGTGCAGAAAAAGTCGTCCCCAATTACAACACCATGGGCGTTGCCAAAGCAGCTCTGGAGGCTTCCGTTCGCTATTTAGCCGCATCACTCGGTCCGAAAGGAATACGCGCGAATGCTATTTCTGCTGGTCCTATCAAAACCCTTGCCGCTAGCGGCATCAAAGACTTTGGGCAAATTTTAAAATTTGTTGAACAAAATGCCCCCTTACGTCGTAATGTCACCATCGAAGACGTGGGCAACGTCGCCGCCTTTATGCTATCTGACTTAGCTGCTGGCGTCACGGGGGAGATCACCCATGTGGATGCAGGCTTTAACTGCATCGTCCCTGGCATGATGGAATAAGTCCACGACCGAACTTAGCGTACGATTTAGACTCACACCCTGATGCATCATCAGCGTGTTTTTTATTCTACTGGAGGAAAAAGAATAGGGGTATCCTGAGGCTGCCATGGCGCGTATTTATGCATAATACGCGCAAAGCGCTCTGAGGCTAAAAAGCGCTGTAGCCAGTCCCATAAAGCGGGCCAAGGCTGTGCCGCGAACCAATCCAAATCCGTATGCGCATACTGTCGAACAAAAGGGGCAATAGCTAAATCGGCCATCGAAAGCCGCGCACCAAGCAGATAAGGATGTGACTGCAAGCGTGTATCCAGACTTGTTAATAGCGCAGCCGCTTGATCACGGTGAAACTGTGCAAACTGCTCTGGCGAAAGCGTGCCATGCTCGGAAATATAGCGTGGGGGATATTTATAACGATCTAAAGCCCATTTAAATGCCCCGTCATTCGTCGCGATCAAGTCGTTGAGCTCGGCTTGTTGTTCAGGTGCAGGCAGCAGCTGCTCGGGATCGGACTGACGCAATGCCCACCACATAATATCCAGGCTTTCATCAATGACGGCTCCATCCGTACACTGCAACACTGGCACGGTACCTTTAGGAGAAATCGCCAGCATTTCTGCAGGCTTATTACGTAAAACAATTTCACGTAACTGCACCTGCATGCCTGACGCGGCTAAAGCTAAGCGGGCGCGCATGGCATAAGGACAACGTCTAAACGAATAAAGAATAGCGAAAGAAGTCATAAGGATAAGTTTACCCTAAGACCAAAAAAGGCGCTGAAAGCGCCTAAAAATTAAGGTTTTTTAGCAAGCCATGGGTTGGTCTTTTTGTGCTGCCTGTTCCCGTTCGGCTTTTTCCTGCGCTAAACGCGAGCGCTCAGCAAGCTCGGCTAAACGGCGACGCTTTTGTTCTTTTAGTACTTCCATGGGAGCACCTACATGACGCTGACGACGCTCTTTGGCCAGCTGCATTTGTTTTTGGCGCTCACGTAAACGTGCTACTTTTTCTGCATCTAAGGTGCCATGGCAATAAGGACAGCTTACGCCCTCTTCGTATTGCGGCATCTCACGCTCTGCCGCACTCACTGGCATACGGCAAGCACGACAAAATACATAATCACCACGCTTCAGTCCATGTCCGACGGAAACGCGCTCATCAAATACAAAGCATTCCCCTACCCACATACTTTGATTTTCAGGGATTTCCTCTAAGTATTTGAGAATCCCCCCTTGCAAATGGTAGACTTCCTCAAAGCCTTGGGAACGCATAAAGGCGGTGGATTTTTCACAACGAATCCCCCCTGTGCAGAACATCGCTACGCGTGGCTTACCATGCAACACCCCGCCTGGCTTACGCTGCTGCTCTACCCACTCAGGAAACTGAGAAAAGCTGTCTGTTTTCGGGTTGATCGCATTTTTAAAAGTACCAATCCCCACTTCGTAATCATTACGCGTATCAATCAATACGACATCAGGTTGGCTAATTAAGTCATTCCACTCTTGCGGAGGAACATATTGCCCTACCATTTCAGCCGTTTTTAAGTCGGGGACGCCTAGGGTTACGATTTCTTTTTTGAGCTTAATTTTCAAGCGATAAAAAGGCATAACATCCGCCCATGCTTCTTTATGCTCAAGCGTTGCCATACGTGAATCGGAACGCAAGTAATCCAACACCTCGCGCACACCCTGCTCTGGACCTGCAATCGTGCCATTGATGCCCTCACGCGCTAGTAACAGTGTCCCAATAATGTCGCGTTGTTCGCAAAAATCAATGAGAGGTTGTTGTAAGGATTCATAATCGTCCAGCTCTACAAAATGGTAGAGGGCGGCAACAAGATATTTAGCCATGGTTACTTTTTAGATAATGAAATGCTAAAAATAAGCAAAAGACAGAATTAAACGTTATATCTTACCCCTTCACACTTAAAAATACCTAGATTTAAGCAAAAAACCTTTGCGAGAACGCAAACCTTCAGCCAAAAAGACGGGAGCTGAAATAAACGCGTGTTGCTTTTTTGCTGTTTTTTCTTGGATGTATCATGGACTCTCTTACTCAAGCCGTACTTGGAGCAAGCATCAGTGGTGCTATGCTTGGGCGTCATTATGGGCGTAAAGCGGTAATTGCTGGTGCCGTACTTGCTACCCTGCCCGACCTCGATGTGTTTATGCGCTATGCCGATCCAATTAGCTCAATGACCTATCATCGGGGGTTTTCGCATTCTTTATTTGTGCTGACGGCCTTCAGTGTGCTGCTCGCTCTGTTATGGCGTGTATTACGCCGAAGGCAGCTTTATGGTGTAGGGTGGGTATTTTTATGTGTTTGGCTAACGCTGATAACCCATCCACTATTAGATGCATTTACTAGTTTTGGAACCCAACTTTGGTGGCCGCTAACGCCGACACCAGCTTCGTGGGCAAGTATTTTTATTATTGACCCCATTTATACCCTACCCCTGACGTTTGGGGCTTTTGCTGCCTTGATCGCTGGCATCAAACCGCGGACATTAAAATGGTTACGGTGGGGGTTGTTATTAAGTACTGCGTATTTAGCGTGGACCTTTGGTGCTAAACACCTAGCACAGTATCGAGCTTTGGATCAATTTCGCCAAAAAGGTGTGGCCTTTTCTGATTACTACAGTACGACCACCCCTTTTAACAGCCTGCTTTGGCGTGTCATC
>JAAYRP010000088.1 GCA_012518715.1 Alcaligenaceae bacterium
GGATTAAACAATGGCCCGTGCGTGGGGGCTCTCGCCCCCAGTTTTAAATGGCAGTGGTGTCAACCGACGCTTAGGCTTGCAGTGTTAAGTCGCCAGGATGGATTTTTCCACAGCGTTTGAGGCCATAACTGATGCTCAGACAAACCAAGGCGGGTAAAATAAAATGCATCAGCGCGATAGCTAGCCAGACCTCGCTTGTTTGCCCCATAGCGGCGAGCGTGCCCACTTGGCCAACAAGGCCGCTGGTTCCCATGCCGGCGCCACTGGGTATGTTTTTCATCTGAAACACCAGTGTGCCGATCGGGGCTAAGAGTGCGGCCGTCATAATTGGGGGTAGCCAAATCCATGGGTTACGGATAATGTTAGGAAGCTGTAGCATGCTTGTGCCTAGACCTATACCAAGTAAACCAGAGGTACCGTTTTCTTTATAGCTCATGGCGGCAAAGCCGATCATTTGGGCACAGCAGCCGACGGTGGCAGCACCAGCCGCAAGCCCGCTAAGGTCTAAAGAAATGGCCACGGCAGCGCTGGAAGTAGGGCCAGTGAGTACCATACCCATAATCACAGCGATCACAATACTCATAAAAAAGGGCTGTAAAGTCATTGCCCATTCAATGGTTTGTCCTGTTGCACGCATCAGCTCGCCTAAATAGGGGGCTACCCACTGCGCTGTTAGCATTCCTGTGATCAGAGCGGTAGCAGGAGTGACAATAATATCAATGGGCGTGGTTTTATGGACAAGTTTACTGAGCTCACTGCTAAGCGCGACAGCGACAAAAGCGCCTACTGGCCCACCGCCCACACTAATGGCAAGCGAGCCAACCATGGCACTACTAAAAATGACCATTGGGGGCGCTTGTAAACCATAGGCTACGCCCACCCCAATGGCAGCACCTAAGCCAGCTTGTGCCAGGCCCCCAATATCAACGAGCCAATCCCAGCCTAGCCAGTTTCCCGTGGTTTTTAAAATTAAGCCAATAATTAATGAACCAAACAGACCCAAGGTCATGTAGTTCATGGTTTCTATGCCATAGCGGCGTAGTGAGAACTCAATGTTTTTACGAGCAAGGAAGTCGCGCATATGATTTAGACTCAAAGTGAGCATAAAATAAAGTAGAATTCACATTGTAGCGTTTTCTTTAGCAAAAAAGATTTAGTTCTTATGAAATGTAGCGAGCGCGATACAATGAAAGCATTATTTTTTTGGGAACAGGCATGACCGCACAAACGTTGTTTTCAACCTTGGCTTTACAGCCAGCATTATTAGATACGGTGACACAATTGGGGTGGCAACAGATGACACCGGTACAGGCACAAAGTTTGCCGCCTATTCTAGAAGGCCGTGATGTGATTGCTCAAGCCAAAACAGGGAGTGGTAAAACCGCTGCGTTTGCGCTGGGGGTTTTACAACAGCTGGATACTACGCTACGACAGCCTCAGGCTTTGGTGCTGTGCCCTACGCGAGAGCTAGCAGCGCAGGTAGCCGAGGAAATGCGTCAGCTGGCGCGTGCTATTCCTAACTGTAAAATTATGACCCTAACGGGTGGCACGCCAGTGCAACGCCAGGCCGACTCCTTAGCCCACGGGGTTCATATTGTGGTGGGAACGCCAGGTCGTGTGCTAGATCATCTAGAAAGACAAAGCCTGGATGTGTCCGCGGTGTCGATGTTAGTGCTTGATGAGGCAGATCGTATGATTGACATGGGCTTTTACGATGAGATGTCTCACATCGAGACGCTGTGTCCGCGTCAACGACAAACGCTTTTATTTTCTGCGACGTATCCCGATCATGTGGATAAGGACGCTACGCGTTTTGTACGGGATGCGATCCATGTGCAAGTGCAAACCGAATTAACAAGCGTGCCAGTGCAA
>JAAYRP010000089.1 GCA_012518715.1 Alcaligenaceae bacterium
AAATAAAAGAAAATCGATAACGTGAGCATGCCAGAGGCGATCAATGACATTGCCTAAAGCTCCCCCTAAAATCAGGCTCAGTGCTAGACAAAATCGTGTTTGATGTGGCTGTTTGCGTAACATCTGTATGATCAGTACGGTGGCAACAAAGGCTACCCCTGTAAAAAACCAGCGCTGCCAGCCGGCCCCATCGGCTAAAAAGCTAAAAGCCGCTCCGGGGTTGTAAAGCAGAGTGAAGTCGAAAAAGGGGAGCACGCTCCAACGCTCAGCATAGTTCAATTGGCTGTCAAAATAGTATTTGCTCAGCTGATCAACCACAATAATAGCTAAGGCAATAAAAAGCCAAGCGATAAAGCCCCAACGGGGGGTTGGGGCTTTGGGGGCGGAAGAGGGCTTAAGCGTGCTCACGGACTTCGCCTGGACCTTCTAGGTTTGTTACGCAGCGCCCACATAAAGTGGGATGCTGTGTACTTTGCCCCACATCGTGGCTGTGGTGCCAGCAACGGTCACATTTTTGTGCAGTGGTAGGTGTGACCTCGATACGCAAGCTGTCACCATTATGTACTGTGGCACGTGATACAAGCAAGACAAAGCGTAGATCATCAGCGAGCTGCGACAATAGGGCATAGTCTTCGCCATTGGCGTAAATGTCTATCTCAGCTGCCAAGGAGGACCCAATTTGCCCAGCACTGCGCACGGCTTCGATTTGACGCATGACTTCAGCACGGATATCGCGGATACGATCCCATTGTGCTTGCAGTGAGGCATTGTCTTGCGCCAATGGAATGTCATGGAAAAGCTCGGTGAAAATGGTTAGCGGTTGCTCTTTACCCACATGCATATCTTTCCAGGCCTCTTCTGCCGTAAACGATAGAATCGGCGCCATGAGCTTGAGAAGGGCGTGGGTGATGTGATAGAGCGCCGTTTGCGCAGAGCGGCGGGCATAGCTGTTAGGTTGGGTAGTATAGAGACGGTCTTTGAGGATATCTAAATAAAACGCACCTAAGTCTTCTGAGCAGAAAGTTTGTAAACGCGCCACAATGGGGTGGAACTCGTAGACCTCGTAATGCTTTAACGCCTGTGCTTGCATTTGAGCGGTCATGCCTAAAGCATATCGATCGATGTCTAATAAACGGTCAATAGCAATCCCATCTTTTTCTATGTCAAAGTCGACAATATTGCCTAAAAGGAATTTTAGGGTATTGCGAATACGACGATAGGCCTCGACGACACGTTTGAGAATTTCGTCAGAAATAGAAAGCTCACCCGAGTAGTCTGTGGCAGCTGTCCATAAGCGCAAAATTTCCGCACCTAAGGTGTCTGCGATTTCCTGGGGAATCATGACGTTGCCCACCGATTTACTCATTTTGCGGCCTTTGCCATCAACGACAAAACCATGGGTAAGTAGCGCTTTGTAGGGAGCCCGACCGTACATCATGCAGCCAGTGAGTAAAGATGAGTGGAACCAACCACGGTGCTGGTCTGAGCCTTCTAGGTATAAGTCCGCCGGCCAGGTCAGTTCATCCGCATGGGAACCTTTGATTTGGGGGTCATTATGCCCACCAAGTACCGTAGCATGCGTCGTGCCTGAGTCAAACCACACATCGAGAGTGTCTGTGTTTTTTTCGTATTGGTCGGCTTCGTCGCCCAATAAGTCCGCCGGCTCGATGTTTTGCCAAGCCTCTAAGCCCTCTTTTTCAATACGTTGGGCCACGAGCTCAATGAGCTCAGGAGTACGCGGGTGTAGCTCACCGGTTTCTTTATGTACAAAAAACGCCATCGGAACCCCCCATTGTCGTTGACGCGATAGGGTCCAGTCGGGGCGGTTGGCAATCATGGCGTGTAAGCGAGCCCGACCCCAAGAAGGGTAAAAAGCTGTGTTTTCCACGGCTTCGAGTGCCATGTCACGCAGAGTGCGCCCTGTGCTGTTTTCTACATCCATACCGGCAAACCACTGGCTGGTAGCACGATAGATAATGGGCGTTTTGTGGCGCCAGCAGTGCATATAGCTATGCTGGTGATTTTCTACTTTTAATAATGTGCCTGCTTCATCGAGGGCTTGCACAATATGGGGGTTGGCTTTAAAGATGAACTGTCCCCCAAATAAGGGAAGGCTATCAGCGTAAACACCATTAGCCATTACTGGGGTTAGCATCTCATCGTCGATTAGGCCATGGGCTTTGCAAGACATAAAGTCTTCTACCCCATAAGCCGGTGCCGAGTGTACAACACCAGTACCCGAGTCAAGGGTTACATAGTCAGCCAGATAAACGGGCGCGACGCGATCATAGCCAGCATCAGCTTGGGCGAGAGGATGGTGAAAGTGAATGAGCTCTAAGTTTGCCCCAGCAGTGGTGGCCACTATTTCTCCGCTTACGCCCCATTCCTCTAGGCATTTTTCTACGAGGTCTTTGGCCAGAATGAGCATCGTGCCAGTAGTGCGGGGTTGAGCTAAACGAACTAAGGCATAGTCGAACTCGGGGTGGATATTGAGCGCTTGGTTCGCTGGGATTGTCCAAGGAGTTGTGGTCCAGATAACAATAGCGCCATCCTCAACTTGATCGAGCCCAAAAGCGGCTGCGATTTTTTCTTTTTCGGCAAAAGGAAAAGCGACGTGAATGGAGGGATCAGTACGATCGGCGTACTCCACTTCGGCTTCGGCTAAAGCCGATTTACAGTCAAAACACCAATTAACGGGTTTGAGACCGCGGAAAACAAAACCTTTTTCCATGATGCGACCCAGCACACGCAGTTCATCGGCTTCGTTGCTGTAGTTCATGGTGAGATAGGGGTTATCCCATTCGCCAAGTACACCCAAACGGATAAAGTCCTCACGCTGACTATTGATTTGTTCTGCAGCATACGCACGGGCTTTAGCTTGGACCTCTTTGACGGGAAGGTTTTTGCCGTAGAGTTTTTCGATTTGGACTTCAATGGGCATCCCATGACAATCCCAGCCCGGCACATACTGTGCGTCGTAACCAGCCATATTACGGCTTTTTACGATAATGTCTTTGAGTACTTTGTTGACCGCATGGCCAATATGAATGGAACCGTTGGCATAGGGAGGGCCATCATGCAAAACAAATTTTGGGCGGCCTTTACTGGCGGCGCGGATAGCGGCATATACCTTTTTTTCTTGCCATTCTTTCACCCAAGTGGGTTCGCGTTTGGCTAAGTTACCACGCATTGGAAAAGGGGATTCGGGTAGGTTTAAAGTGTTTTTATAGTCCATGGGAGGCAAAATACTCACGAGCGCTGCTAGCATCGTTGTCGATAGCAGCCATCATTGTCTGTAGATCAGGGAATTTTTCTTCGTTTCGTACAAATTGTAGAAACTCAACTTTTACTAGTTTACCGTAAGCGTTTACAACACGGTCTAAAATATGTACTTCTAGCAACAGCTTACCCGCGTCCATGACGGTAGGGCGTACGCCTAAACTAGCAATACCAGGTAAAGGCTGCTCGCCTAAACCGTATAACTTTACTATATATACACCAGAACGGGCAGCGCAACGTGCTGGTACTGGGATATTAAGCGTGGGATAACCAATCGTACGCCCCAGTTTTTGTCCATGCACCACATGCCCACTGATACGGAAAGGGTGGCCCAAAGACTGCTTGACACGTTCTAATTGTCCTTTGGCTAGTGCGGTGCGTATGCTGGAGCTTGAGATGCGCTGCCCCTCGGGCGAGGGCACATCATCTATCGTTTCTACTTGAAAACCATACAGGGCGCCGGCCTTACGCAATAGCTCAATATCACCTTGGCGTTGATGCCCGAATTTGAAGTCTTTACCCACCAACAGCCACTTGGTATTTAGGCCCTGTACTAAAAGCTCATGTACAAATACCTCGGCCGGTAATGAAGCAAAATCTTGGTTAAAGCGTTGTAAGACAATTTGTTGTGCCCCGTGATGAGCAAGAGCTTGTAATTTATCTCTTAGGGGATTGATCTGGGCAGGGTACAATTCAGGGCGATTCGCTCGCTCGGCAAAATAGGCGCGCGGATGTGGGCTAAAAGTCACCACGGTTGATAGCAGTTGGCGCGCGGCAGCCTCTTGTCGTAAACGTTGCAAAATGGCTTGGTGACCCAGGTGAACCCCATCAAAGTTGCCGATGGTAACGGCACTCGCCGCCTGAGTGTCAAAGCGCGGTAAAGAGCGATAAATAGTAAAGGTAGATTTCACGGGCAAGTTGACTCTTGTCTTGAATACGTTGGAGCAAAAAATTGACGGAATCGAATAAAAAATGCCGCCTGGTTATTTTAATATCAGGGCGTGGTTCGAATATGCAATCCATAGTAGAGACGATAAAAAGCAAACCGCTTCCTGCGGAAGTGGTAGCGGTGATCGCCAATAAGGCCGATGCTCAGGGCATCCAGTGGGCTAAAGACCAAGGCCTTGTGACTGAAATTGTAGAGCATAAACGGTTTGCTGACCGCCAGCAATTTGATAAAAAACTGGCGCAGGTCATTCATCAGTATGAACCTGACTATGTATTACTTGCTGGGTTTATGCGGATTTTAACGCCAGAGTTCGTACAGCAGTTTGAAGGACGTTTGATTAACATCCATCCTTCTTTGTTGCCTTTGTTTCCGGGGTTGCATACGCATCAGCAAGCCATTGATGCTGAGTTACAATGGCATGGTTGCACCGTGCATTTTGTGACTCCAGTGTTAGATCATGGGCCTATTATCGCCCAAGGGATTGTGCCTGTACACCATGATGACACGGCAGAACGCTTGGCTGAGCGGTTGTTACCTATAGAGCACCATGTTTATAACCAAGTAGTACAGTGGCTAGCTGAGGGTCGCGTTCGATTATTACCTAATGGACGGGTTCAGGTTTCTGATCAGCCACATCGTGCCTTTGTGGCTTAACTTTTAAATAAAACTATGACAACACAACGTCCAACTCGTAAAAAAAACACGTTTTCGAAACGATCTGCACATCAAGCGCCTGTGTCTATGGAACAGCGGCGTATTGATCAGGTCACCGAGGTCTTAGGTCAGATCCTACAATGGGAGCACCCCGCTGATCAGGCGTTATCGCAATGGATGAGAAAGCAAAAGCATATGGGCGCACGTGACCGTTCGGAAGTCACTAATGCCGTTTTTGATGTTTTGCGTCATTTGCGCCGTTATCGTTATTTGGCAGAAAGCGGGACCGGTTCGGTGACACGCCGGTTGGCGATTTTAGGTCTAGGGAACACATGGCAAAAAGACTTAGCCCCTGCGCTGGATGCGGAGCAGAAGCTCTGGCTTGAGCATGTGCGTACACTTGATACGATGCCAATGTCTTTTGCACAGCGTTATAGCTTGCCTGATTGGTTAGCTAGTCAGATAGCCTCTTTAGCAGATGCGGAATCGTTGGCGCAGGCTTTAAACACCGAGGCCCCACTGGATTTACGTGTAAACCCATTAAAAACGGATCGCCAAACGGTGTTAGCACAATTACAACACGGTGATACAGCGCGTTTTGATCCGCAGCCAACCCCTTACTCGCCTTGGGGTATTCGTTTGGCAGGTCGTCCTTATTTGGCAAACTGGCCACAGTTCGAAAAAGGGGAAATCGAGGTTCAAGACGAGGGTAGTCAGCTCTTAGCGGCATTAGTAGCGCCCAAACGGGGCGAAATGATCATCGATTTTTGTGCTGGGGCGGGAGGAAAAACGTTGTTGATTGGCGCGTTGATGCGTTCAACGGGGCGTCTCTATGCATTTGATACGTCTGCGGCACGCTTAGCGCGAGCAAAGCCACGGTTTGCACGCAGTGGGTTGTCAAACGTGGTTCCTGTGGTGATTAATGAAAGCAATGATGCGCGAGTGAAACGCTTGCAAGGCAAAGCACAACGAGTATTGGTGGATGCACCGTGTAGTGGGACAGGGACTTTACGACGTAATCCTGACCTAAAATGGCGCAATCATGAGCAAAGTATTGCGCATTATGTACAGGTGCAGCGTGAAATTTTGCAACGGGCTGCAAAATGTGTCGCACTCGGCGGTCGTTTGGTTTATGCTACCTGTAGTTTGTTAAAAGCAGAGAATCAGGAGCAGGTCTCTTGGTTTTTGGCACAACACCCCCACTTTGAGCTTATGGATGTTAATCCTATAATAGCCACACGTAGTCCTGATCTACATTTATCAGGACCTTTTTTGGAACTGCGCCCAGATTATCATCATACCGATGGTTTTTTTGCGGCCGTATTACAACGTAAAGTGGAATCGTCTTGATATGGCTCAAGTCACTTTATGACTCAAGCTGGCTAAACTAAAACTTTGATTCCTCCCTGTTGTAATTCACATGGATCACTTGTACTAGGTCTATGCAAAATATACTTAATTTTCTCGCTGGCGGGCTAATGCAATGGTCATGGTGGCAAATTGTTTTGTTCACTTTGGCTGTTACGCACGTCACTATTATTTCCGTTACGTTGTTTTTACACCGTAGTCAGGCACACCGGGGCTTGGATTTACATCCTGCCGTCATGCACTTTTTTCGCTTCTGGTTATGGCTAACAACCGGCATGATCACCAAAGAGTGGGTTGCCATTCACCGTAAACACCATGCCCGCTGCGAGCGCGAGGGCGATCCGCATTCACCTGTGGTTTTTGGTTTAGGTATGGTGTTTTTCCGTGGCGCTGAACTCTACCGAGAGGAAGCGAAAAACGAGGAAACCCTGAAACGATTCGGTCATGGCACGCCCGATGATTGGTTAGAGCGTAATCTTTACTCCAAACATAACTTGCTTGGCATTTTAATTATGCTTGGCATTGACTTGGCTTTATTTGGCCTAGTTGGTTTGGCGGTTTGGGCGGTACAGATGGCTTGGATTCCTTTCTGGGCAGCTGGCGTAGTTAATGGAGTAGGTCATGCAATTGGCTACCGTAATTTCGCTAGCCCTGACACAAGCACCAACGTATTTCCTATCGGCATCATTATTGGGGGCGAAGAACTCCACAATAACCATCATGCCTATGGGACCTCTGCTAAATTCTCCAGCAAGTGGTACGAATTTGATTTGGGTTGGGTATATATCAGCATTTTGCGCTTTTTTAAACTTGCTACGGTCAAAAAGGTTGCTCCGAAATTACGCCTAGAGCCAGTAAGCAAAGCGGCAACCGCCGATATTAATTTGGATACTTTGCAGGGCGTTATTACTCACCGCTATGAAATCTTAGCGCGTTATGCAGATGTCATTCGTCAAGCGGCATCCGAGGAAATTGCTCGCTTAAAACACAAAGACGATCATAGTCAGCTTTCTTTGCTTAAGCGTTGTAAAGACTGGATCGGGCGTGGGGATGAGGTCTTAGACGAAGAGCAGCGCGCCCAACTGCAAAAAGTCTTAAATGAAGACGGTAAGCTTTCTACTGTAGTACAAATGCAAGTCGAGCTAGCACGGCTTTGGGAAAGCTCCAGCGCAAC
>JAAYRP010000090.1 GCA_012518715.1 Alcaligenaceae bacterium
CTGCAGATAGCTTTGGGAGTAATACTGTACCTAGCGCCACGCCTAGCAAAGCTGTGGGAAACTCCATCAGGCGATCAGCAAAAGAAAGCCAGGTCACACTTCCGGCTTGTAGCCAGGTCGCAATGTTTGTGTTAATTAATAGGGAGATTTGGGCTACAGAGACGCCTAGAATAGCTGGCAGCATTTGTTTGACGACACGCTTTACTAATGGGTCTGTCCATGCTTGTATCACCCGAAAAGAATACCTTGGCATGAGCCCGAGGCGCGCCAAAGCTATCCATTGCACACTAAGTTGAGCAATGCCACCTATTATTACGCCAACGGCTAAAGCGTAAATAGGAGGGTCAAAATAAGGTGCAGCAAAAACACTGGCCAATATCATGGAAATATTGAGCAGAATCGGAGTAAAAGCCGGTATGGCGAAACGACTCCAGGTGTTTAGAATCCCCGAGGCTAAGGCGACTAAAGACATACAGAGGATGTAAGGAAACATAGTCCTTGTCATCCAGATAGCGGCGTGAAATTCCGTTTGTTTATCGGCGGCAGTCATACCGCTGGCCATTGCACTGACGACCCAAGGGGCAGCGACCATGCCTAAAGCTGTGATCAGCATGAGCACACTGGTCAGAGCAAGTGCTACGCGATCTAGCAGTTGTCTGACGTCTTTATCTGTGCCGGTGCTACGTACTTCGCCCAATATGGGTACGAAGGCTTGAGAAAAAGCGCCCTCAGCAAATAGGCGACGCAATAAATTAGGAATACGAAAAGCAACCCAAAAAGCGTCGCTAAGAGGACCAGCCCCAAAACTGCGCGCAATTAAAATATCGCGCACTAAGCCTGTAATGCGCGACATAAAAGTGAAGCTGCTAATTGTGGCTGCTGAACGCAATAAGCTCATA
This sequence comes from Alcaligenaceae bacterium, assembly GCA_012518715.1. GTDB lineage: Bacteria > Pseudomonadota > Gammaproteobacteria > Burkholderiales > Burkholderiaceae_B > Paenalcaligenes > Paenalcaligenes hermetiae. Next base: position 900 of record JAAYRP010000090.1, read on the forward strand.
TTATTTGGGTGCCATACGGATCGCACCATCTAAGCGAATGGTTTCGCCGTTAATCATTTCATTATCAATGATGCTAAAAACCAGTTTAGCGTAATCTTCAGGGCGCCCTAAACGTGATGGGAAAGGAATGCTTGCAGCCAAAGAGTCCTGAACTTCTTGGGGCATGCCAAATACCATGGGCGTACCAAAAATACCGGGGGCAATAGTAACACAACGAATACCCAAACGGGAAAGATCGCGCGCCATAGGCAACGTCATGCCGGCAACCCCAGCTTTAGAGGCGCCGTAGGCGGCTTGGCCGATTTGTCCGTCAAAGGCGGCAACAGAGGCCGTGTTAATGAGAACACCGCGCTCGCCTGTGGGTTCGGGGTCGTTTTTGCTCATGGCAAAAGCAGCTAGGCGACACATATTAAACGTGCCTACTAGGTTGATATTTACGACTTTTTGAAAGAGGTCTAAATCATGGGGGGCTTCCCGGCCAACGGTACGTGCAGCAGGAGCCACGCCTGCGCAGTTTACTAAGCCAAAAAGCGGCCCAAGAGCGAGAGCACTATCAATGACTTGTTGTCCATCTTCAGCGCGGGTGACATCGCAATGGACATAGACTTGGTTAAGCTCATTGGCTAGGGCTTGTCCGGCTTCGTCTTGGATATCAGCAATAACGACTTTAGCCCCTTTTTCTACCAGCATACGTACGGTGCCTGCACCGAGACCGGAGGCGCCACCTGTCACAACAAAGACTTTATCTTGAATTTGCATAGAGATAACCTCATAAAAAAATCCGGCACAAGGCCGGATTTGGGTAGAGAACTTAGGATTTAAGTGCCTCTAGGATACGGGTACGTATTTCTTCTACCGAGCCCACGCCTTCGATTTTAATATATTTGGGGGCGTTTGCATCACCAGATTGTGCCCAGCTTGAGTAATAGTCCACGAGAGGGCGCGTTTGGTTTTGATAGACATCTAAGCGATTACGTACGGTTTCTTCGCTATCGTCATCGCGTTGAATTAAATCCTCGCCGGTGAGATCGTCTTTGCCCTCGACCTTAGGCGGGTTGAATTTAATGTGATAGGAGCGACCGCTAGCGGGATGGACGCGACGACCACTAATGCGTTCAATGATTTGCTCTGCAGGTACGTCAATTTCAATCACGTAGTCCAATGAGACATTGGCCTCTTTAAGAGCATCTGCCTGAGGAATGGTACGTGGGAACCCGTCAAATAGGTAACCGTTTTCACAGTCAGCTTGCTGCAGACGGTCACGTACCAGTCCGATGATTAAATCATCTGATACAAGACCGCCCGCATCCATGACTTTTTTGGCTTCGATGCCAAGAGGGGTTTGGGCTTTGACTGCAGCACGCAGCATATCACCAGTAGAAATTTGAGGAATGTTAAATTCCTCGACGATAAAAGCGGCTTGTGTGCCTTTTCCAGCCCCGGGAGGGCCAAGTAGAATCAGGCGCATAGCGTCCTCCTGTAAATGGTATTTAGCCGATGATTTAGCACATATTTAACCATGCAAAGGTGTATGTTTAAGTGCAAAAACCAATAGGCAAAACCTTGTTTATAACCGATTTTGAAAAATTTCGCGCACCTTATCGAGATCCGCTGGGGTATCTACACCCTGTGCCGGCGCTTGGGGGATCTGATAAACACAGATACTAAAGCCATTTTCTAGGGCTCGCAGTTGTTCTAGTGACTCATGTTTTTCTAGGGGGCCACGGACCAGATGGGGAAATTGGCGCAGAAAGCTGGCCCGATAAGCATAGATACCAATATGATGCAGCGCGCCCAGATTGGGGGCCATGAGATTGGGGTGCTGTTGCATGGCATCTCGAGCCCAGGGAATAGGTGCCCGTGAAAAATAGAGGGCATGCCCGGTTAGATTGCAAACCACTTTTACGTGATTAGGATTAAAAAAATCCGCATCATGATTAAATGGCGTCGCAATGGTAGCAATGGCCGCATTGGGGTGCTGCTGTAGGTGTGAGGCGATCGCATTGATGAGTTCAGGCGCGATGAGAGGTTCATCACCCTGTACATTTACGACGATCTCTTCGTCCTTTAGCCCCAGTAAATCGACGGCCTCAGCTAGCCGATCTGTGCCGGTAGGGTGATCCGCTCGTGTAAGTAAATGGGGAATCCCGTAGGGCTGGATGGCATCAATGACTTGTTGGCTATCGGTGGCCACATAGATGGATTGTGCCGCGGATTGGCCCACTTGCTCTGCGGTGCGTACTACCATGGGTTTGCCGCCGATATCTGCTAAAGGCTTATTAGGCAGTCGGGTCGAGGCTAAACGCGCAGGAATAATGGCAGTAAAAGACATAAGCGTAATTTAGGTTTGATCGGATAGCGTGATGGCCTCGCTGCTGAGCATGATTGGGATACCATCGCGAATGGGGTAAGCAAGTTTGTCAGCAGGGCAAATTAGTTGTTGCTGGGCAGCATTGTGTTCGAGCTTACCCTTGCAAAGTGGACAAACTAAAATAGCAAGTAAATGGGGTTCCATTATTGATTCTCTCTATGTTTTAGCCTAGCAGAGTCAGCTCATGCAGCTTTTGTTCTAGATCAACGAGCCATGTGCTAGGGGTGAACTGGGGGGTAACATGCACCACCCAAATTCTTGGGTCTGATATATCGGTGCATTTTACGGCATCTTTAGCAGTAATTAACAGTATAGAGGCGGTTTGTTGACTAAAGGTGGAGGCAGCAATTGGATGATGGTCAGCATGAGCGATACACTGCTCAAGCTGTAAGCCAGCTTGTTCTAGCATAGAAAAAAAGCGTTGTGGCTGTCCAATAGCGGCTAAAGCGGTCATTGAGCATTGGCGATATTGTGCTAACCAGTCGCTAAAAGTGAGCCGTTTGCCTGTGTATAACTGTTGCATCTGAGTAGCTTGTAAGCACATTGTGACAGAGCGATTTGCTGTGGCAGGAGCTGGTGTGGCAGGCATGGGGCTCAAAGCAGGTAATTGCGTAATGAGCCAATCAGCATGCTGTAAGCGCGAAGGGGGTTCTCGTAATGGTCCAGCTGGTAAGACTAAGCCGTTTCCTATACCACGTTGGTCTTGCACAATAATTTCAATATCTCGTGGTAAGGCCTGGTGTTGAAGCCCATCGTCTGCAATGACCACATTGATCTCTGGATGTTGCTGACAAAGAGCGGTGAGTGCTTGAACGCGTTGGGGATGGACGGCAATGGGCACTCCTGTCTGTTGAGCGATAAGGCTGGGTTCATCGCCAAAATCTGCAGCAGATAAGACGCCTTGACCCACTCGAGCTGGTCCGTTAATAGTCACGCCATAGCCACGACTAATAATTCCAGGTTGCCAACCTTGATTTTTAAGATATTCGCAGAGTGCGAGAACGACTGGCGTTTTGCCTGCCCCACCAACAATGATATTACCTACGACAATAATCGGTGGAGCGGTAAAGGGGAGCTGAGCGCGAGGTTGCTGGGATTGATACTTAATATAGTATCGGGCTAGTTTGCTTAGGGGACGCATAACTAGGCTAAACACGCCTTTTTTGCTCCACTGTTGATGTAGCCATGATTCAATTTGGGCTTGCAGTTTCATTGTTGTGTGACAAAGCTGATTTTTTCAAATTGCGCATGACGAGCGGCTTCGAGAGCCTCTATAACCACGGCATGACGAGCGTTGGCATCAGCATAAATCAACACAGAGGTCTTATTGGGCAGTGCTGTTAACGCCTCGCTAAGAGCATCATGCCCTTGACTTAAAAAGCGGCCATTTAAAGCAAACTGTC
>JAAYRP010000091.1 GCA_012518715.1 Alcaligenaceae bacterium
TTATAGGCCGCTGCCTGTGCATCGTAGGCCGCCATGGCCTCATGAACGCGTGCTGTACGCGCGCCCCCATCAAAAATGCTTAATGCCAATGCCGGCCCTAACGACCAAAAACGAGCTGGCACACTGATCCAATCCGACCATGAGCCACTTCTATAGCCCCCTTGCGCTGAAAGGCTAAGATTCGGTAACCACGCCGCTTTGGCCACCCCTATCTGGGCATTGGCAGCAGCCATTCGTTGTTCAGCAGCGGCTACATCTGGTCGCTGTAATAATAGCTGTACAGGTAGACCTACGGGCACGGATGGAAGTGCGGAAAACACCGCATCAGCCTGTAAAGCAAAGTGGGATGGCACACGCCCTAATAACACTGCCATCGCATTCCGTAACTGCCCCCATTGTCGATCCAAGGCTAGCCGTTGTACACGTGCATTTTCCAACTGAGACTGAGCCGCTGCCACATCTGCCACAGACACCATACCAACAGCCAAGCGCTGCTGGTTCATAGCTAAACTGCGCTCATAAGCGGCAATAGTTTGGTCGTAAAGCTGTTGAGCTGCACGTACATATTTGGCCTGAAAATAACTTTGTGCAAACGTTGAAGCAAGACTTAAACGCGTCGCCGCTAGATCTGCTTGGCTAGCCGCTAAGTTTGCTTGATTCGCTTCTACACTACGCCGCACACGCCCCCAGACATCCAGCTCCCAGCTAACGCTCGCATTCAAATTATATTGGCTAGCAGGCGAGCTTTGCCCTGAGTCAGAGCGTCGTTGCCCCGATGCCCCCATATCTAAAGTCGGAAATAAGCCAGCTCGCGCTTGTCCTAACGCCGCTTGAGCTTGGCGATAACGCGCTTCGGCTTGCGCAAGGTTCTGATTATGCTCAAATAGCTCCTGTATCCAATGTGCCAGTTGATCATCATTAAAGCGTTGCCACCACTGATCTGTCGCTTGCCCCAAAGGCGTTGCCGGCACCCAAGCGGAACGGTCCGCTGCCAGCGAATACGCATACTCATCACTCACTTCTATATCAGGGCGTACATAGTCCGGACCCACGGCACAACCAGCCAAAATGATTACACCGCAAGCTATTACTGTTTTATACCATCGCATCATGCTTGTTATGCCTTTTTAATCCGGAACCGTTGGGCGAGTTTTTCAAGATAAATATAAACCACTGGTGTGGTGTACAACGTAAGCACCTGGCTTAAAACCAAACCACCTACAATTGTTAAACCGAGTGGCTGGCGCATTTCCACCCCGGGGCCGGTCGCAATAATCAGCGGCACTGCCCCTAAAATTGCCGAAACAGTTGTCATCATAATAGGTCGGAATCGTACCAGACAGGCCTGGTAAGCAGCCTCGGTCACTGTCATACCATGATGGCGTTGCGCATCTAAAGCATAATCCACCATCATAATGGCATTTTTTTTCACAATACCAATCAATAAAAACACCCCGATCATAGCAATAATAGAAAACTCTTGCCCTACCCACATCAATGCTAATAACGCCCCAATCCCGGCCGAAGGTAATGTGGATAAAATCGTCAGTGGGTGCATATAGCTTTCATAAAGCATGCCCAAGACAATGTACATCACCGCTAAAGCAGCTAAAATCAGCCAAGGCTGTTGAGCTAAGGCATTTTGCATCATACGCGCCGAGCCCTCATAGCCAGCTTGAATTTCATGCGTAGGCAGGCTGATTCTTGCCATTGCCTCGTCAATAGCAGCTAACGCCTGATCCAAAGACACACCATCCGCTAAGCCAAAAGACACACTCTCTGCCACAAACAACCCCTGATGGCTCACACTCAAGGGGGCATTGCCATGCTCAAAATGTGTAAAAGCCGCCAGCGGGATACGCCGTCCATCGCGCGCCACGACCTCTAGCTGCTGTAATGACTCGAGGTCTCGCGCAAAACGCTTTTCTACCCCCATTACGATATAGTATTGATTCAAGCGCCCATATACTACCGACACCTGTCGTTGGCTAAACGCATTATTTAGCGTTGAGGCCACCAAAGCCATATCAATACCTAATGCCGTCGCTTTTTCTCTATCAATACGCAATTCAATACGCGAGCCCTTATCATCGGAATCGGTATCCACATCCGTTAGCTCTGGCAGCGCAGCCATGGCCTGCTGAACTTTGGGCTGCCACTCTTTTAGTAGAGCTAAATCACTCGCTAATAAACTGTAACTATACGAACCGGCACGACCTAAACCGCCCCCTACAAAAATATCTTGCTGTGGCGTTAAAAACATCCGTGCTCCTGGCTCCGACTGCAGTTGGTTACGCAGCCGTGCCACCACTTCGAACGCAGTAGCCTCGCGCTCACTCATTGGCAACAACTCAACCAAAATCATTGATGAGTTGCTCCCCCCTCTACCCCCAGCAAACACCGCCACATTCGCTACGGCGGGATCATTTAAAATAATTTTTCTAAATTTATCTAATTTTGGCACCATGGCCTCAAAAGCCATCCCACGATCTGTACGGAAAAACCCCATCAATTGCCCCGTATCTTGCTGAGGAAACAAGCCTTTAGGGATCGCCGTATATAAATAACCATTTAAAATAATCGTGGCAAACAACGACAACAACGTCAGAAACTTATGTCGTAACGCCCAGCCTAAACTACGCTGATAGCCATGTACCACATACTGCCCCGTCCGATAAAACAATCGGCTTATTTTTCCAGAACGTTGCTGCTCATGACGTGGGCGTACACGTAATAGCTTGGCAGACATCATTGGCGTTAGCATCAAGGAAATCAACCAAGAAATCATCACGGCCACAGACAGCGTGACGGCAAACTCTTTAAAAAGCCGCCCCACTAAACCACCCACCAACCACATCGGGATAAACACCGCCACCAAAGAAACGCTCATGGCGGTAACGGTAAAGCCCACATCCCGAACCCCTCGGGCGGCGGCCCGTAGCGGCGTTGCCCCCTTTTCTAAATGGCGCATAATGCTTTCCAGCACCACAATGGCATCATCCACCACAAAGCCCGTTGCTACAATCAACGCCATTAACGAAATCGTATTTAGCGTAAAGCCAAAAAGATACATGAGCGCAAATGTGCTGATCAAGGAGGCAGGAACCGCTACGGCAGGAATCAATGCCGCACGCCAATCACGTAAAAACACCAGCACTACCAACACCACCAACCCCACTGCAATAAACAGCGTTTTATGTGCTTCTTGCATCGAGGCTCGTATACTTGGGGTGCGATCTTGCGCCACATGAATCTGTACCCCAGCGGGCATCATGGCTTCAAACTGAGGGATACGCTCACGAATGGCTTCAACCGTTTCAATAATGTTGGCATCGGCTTGACGCCGCACCATCAACAATACCGCCGGCTGATCATTCACATAACCAAAATTATTAATATCTTCTACAGAAGCTTCGACCGTAGCTACATCTTGTAAACGAATCGGGCTATCTTTATTCCAGCCAACAATTAACGGAGCAAACTGCTGCGCCTGATTCATTTGGCGGTCTGTACTCAACCACCACTGTTCGTAGTCATTTTCTAAAAAACCATTCGGGCGCAATGGATTTGCATTCGTAATCGCTGTGCGTACATCATCTAAAGCTAGCCCGGCCACCGCCAACGCTTGGGGGTTGATACTAATACGTACCGCCGGCAATGAACCTCCCCCCACGGATACTTCGCCCACCCCTTTTACTTGCGCTAGTTTTTGCGCCACAATCGTGGTTGCCAAATCATATAACTGCGCTTGGTTTGCCGTTGGCGAAGTCATCGCTAACACCATAATCGGTGCCGAAGATGGATTCACTTTGTGGTAAGTAGGAACACCACGCATGCCCGACGGCAACATGGGGCGTGCCTGATTAATGGCTGCTTGTACGTCTCGTGCCGCTTCATCAATATCCCGCTCCAACTCGAACATGAGCGTAATACGGGTCGAGCCTTCGGAGCTACGGGAGCTCATTTCGGATAAGCCGGAAATCGCCCCCAATGCCTGTTCCAAAGGCGTAGCCACGCTGGATGCCATGGTTTCAGGGCTCGCTCCGGGTAGGCTCGCGCTGACCGATATCATCGGAAAATCCATTTGTGGCAAAGGGGCTACCGGTAGCTGCCGTAAAGCTAGTAACCCCGTAAACACCATCGCCACACACAGCAACGTGGTCGCCACCGGTCGCATAATAAAGCCGGTTAACCAGCGTTTCATGCTGACCTCTGTCGCATACGTGACCAACGCTGTGACCAGCGATCAAAAAACAAATAAATCACCGGTGTCGTAAACAGCGTTAATACCTGACTGCAAATCAACCCCCCTACCATCACCAACCCTAAAGGCTGACGCATTTCAGCCCCCGAGCCGCTGGCTAACATCAAGGGAATCGCACTAAATAACGCGGCAAACGTCGTCATTAAAATAGGTCTAAAGCGTAAGAGTGCGGCTTGGTGAATGGCTTGCTGAGCGGGCAGCTTGTCTTGGCGTTGTGCGACCAA
>JAAYRP010000092.1 GCA_012518715.1 Alcaligenaceae bacterium
TAGGCTTTACTGGGCCCATGTTACGTGGTTCTGGCGTAGAGTGGGATGTACGTAAAAAGCAGCCCTACGAGGTATACGATCGCTTGGATTTTGATATTCCGGTGGGCACCAATGGGGATTGTTACGACCGTTATTTAGTACGCATTGCAGAAATGCGCGAAAGCAATCGCATTATCCGCCAGTGTGTAGAGTGGTTACGTAAAAACCCAGGTCCTGTTATCACAGATAACCATAAAGTCGCACCGCCGAAACGCGAGCTCATGAAAACGGGGATGGAAGAACTCATCCACCATTTCAAACTGTTCTCCGAGGGCATGCATGTTCCACCTGGCGAAGTCTACGCTGGTATCGAGCACCCTAAAGGCGAGTTCGGCATTTATTTAGTGTCTGACGGGGGCAATAAGCCTTACCGCATGAAAATTCGCGCCCCGGGTTTTGTACATTTGCAATCTTTGGATGAAATGTCGCGCGGCCACATGCTGGCTGATGCAGTGACCATCATCGGTACCCAAGACATTGTGTTTGGTGAGATCGACCGCTAAGGCGGCATTCAACATAACGGAATCAAATTATGCTGCTTTCCGAAAAAGCCTATCAACGCATCGACAAAGAACTAGCCAAGTTCCCGCCTGAGCAAAAGCGCTCGGCCATTATGGCTTCGCTAACGATAGCCCAAGAAGAAAAAGGGTGGGTGTCTACTGACATCATTGAAGACATAGCGAATTATCTCGGTTTGCCTCCGGTAATGGTACAAGAGGTAGCCACGTTTTATGATATGTACCATTTACAGCCGGTTGGCAAATACACCATTTCCGTTTGCACAAACTTACCCTGTGCGTTACGAGATGGGGTGAAGTCCGGCGAATACCTAAAACAAAAGCTTGGCATCGACTATGGTCAAACCACAGAAGACGGTTTGTTTACTATTGAAGAGTGCGAGTGCATGGGCTCATGTGGGGATTCACCAGTGATGCTTGTGAATAATCATCACATGTGCGTACGTATGGAGCCTGAGCGCATTGATGCCATGTTGGCTGCCCTCAAGGACGGAGAGTCGGCATGAGTTTAGATGTTTTAAAACGCCTATCACAAGGCTTGGATCCCAATCCTGCTAATGATTTATCGCGTAGCATGATTTTTCATGGGCGCCATATCAACCCGCAGATTCTTGCCGGTTTAGACGGCACGAATTGGGACCTGGATGGTTATATTAAACGTGGGGGGTACGAGGGCTTACGTCGTATCCTGACTACGGGTATGACGCCAGAGGACGTGATTGCGGAAATTAAAACTTCCGCATTGCGTGGCCGTGGGGGGGCTGGTTTCCCCAGTGGGTTAAAGTGGAGCTTTATGCCACGTAATTTACCTGGCCAAAAGTACTTAGTCTGTAACTCTGATGAGGGTGAGCCTGGTACCTTTAAAGACCGTGATATTTTACGTTTTAATCCTCATGCCGTTATCGAAGGTATGGCAATTGCTGCCTATGCAATGGGGATCAGCGTTGGCTATAACTATATTCACGGCGAAATTTTTGAGGTCTATCAGCGTTTTGAGGAAGCGCTGGAGCAAGCTCGTGCTGCGGGTTTCTTAGGTGAAAATATTCTCGGTTCGGGCTTTAGCTTTCAACTACATGCTTTTCATGGTTATGGGGCTTATATCTGTGGCGAGGAAACCGCTCTGCTCGAGTCATTAGAGGGTAAAAAAGGCCAGCCGCGATTTAAGCCACCTTTCCCTGCCAGCTATGGTTTATACGGCAAGCCTACCACCATCAACAATACTGAAACATTTGCTGCCGTGCCTTGGATCTTACGCAATAGCGGTAAAGAATACCTAGAGGCCGGGGTGCCTAATGCCGGTGGTACTAAAATTTTCTCCGTGTCCGGTGATGTAGAGCTGCCTGGTAACTACGAAGTGCCAATGGGCACACCTTTTTCCAAGCTATTGGAATTAGCAGGGGGGGTACGAGGCGGGCGTAAATTAAAAGCCGTGATCCCAGGGGGATCCAGTGCGCCAGTCGTACCCGCTGACATCATGATGCAGACCAATATGGATTATGACTCCATCGCTAAAGCCGGTTCCATGCTGGGTTCGGGAGCGGTCATCGTGATGGATGAAACCCGTTGCATGGTGAAATCCTTATTGCGCTTATCGTATTTTTATTACCATGAAAGTTGCGGTCAGTGCACACCATGTCGCGAGGGTACGGGCTGGTTATGGCGCATGGTTCACCGTATTGAACACGGCCAAGGTCGGCCTGAAGACTTAGCTATGCTTGATGAAATTGCCGGAAACATTATGGGGCGCACGATTTGCGCTTTGGGTGATGCGGCTGCATTACCTGTACGTAGTTTTGTTAAGCACTTCCGCGACGAGTTCGCACACCACATCGAGCACAAAAGCTGTGTGGTGCCCCAATATTTGTAGGCTCAGGACAAACTAATGGTAGAACTCACCATCGACGGCATCAAACTAGAAGCCCCTGAAGGCAGCATGGTTATTCAAGCTGCGCACAGTGCAGGGGTCTATGTGCCGCATTTCTGTTATCACAAAAAGCTCAGTATTGCGGCAAACTGCCGCATGTGTTTGGTTGACGTAGAAAAAGCCCCTAAGCCTTTGCCTGCCTGCGCTACGCCGGTAACCAATGGCATGGTGGTACACACACGCTCTGAAAAAGCCATAGCGGCGCAAAAAGACGTGATGGAGTTTTTGCTCATCAACCACCCCTTAGACTGCCCCGTCTGTGACCAAGGTGGCGAATGCCAGCTTCAAGACTTAGCGGTGGGCTATGGCGGCTCCGCCTCACGCTACCAAGAGGAAAAGCGTGTGGTAGCCGCTAAATCTATGGGGCCTTTAATTTCCACCGAGGCCATGCAGCGTTGTATTCATTGCACACGCTGTGTACGTACAGGCGAGGAAATCGCTGGCATTCAAGAGGTCGGTATGGTTGGGCGTGGTGAGCACGCCGAAATCACCACTTTTGTAGGGCGAGCCGTGGAGTCGGAGCTTTCGGGCAACATGATTGATGTTTGTCCCGTAGGAGCTTTGCTATCAAAGCCTTTCCACTTTAAAGCGCGCTCTTGGGAATTAGCACGTCGTCGCACCGTTAGCCCTCATGATAGTTTGGGCGCGAATATCATTGTCCACGCCAAAATGGACAAGGTCCTACGTGTAGTGCCCTTTGAAAACGATGAGGTAAACGAGTGCTGGATCAGTGATCGCGATCGTTTTGCTTATGCTGGGCTTTACGAAGATCGCCTTGAGCACCCTATGATTCGTGAAAA
>JAAYRP010000093.1 GCA_012518715.1 Alcaligenaceae bacterium
GAGCAAAATGACGGGGATTGCCGATCACACGATCATCAAAACGTGCGCCCACCGCAATCAACACATCACAATGCTGCATGGCCATATTGGCTTCGTAAGTGCCGTGCATACCGGGCATACCTACGTACTGATCATCGCAGCCGGGAAAAGCGCCCAAAGCCATGAGCGTGGTTGTACACGGGGCACCGGTGAGCTTAACCAGTTTATTGACCTGCTCAGAAGCATCGCCCAAAATAGCACCACCGCCCACATATACCATGGGGCGCTCAGCCTGAGCGAGCAGCTGCGCGGCTTTTTTGATCTGCCCCTGATGGCCTTTAGTGACGGGCATGTAGGAGCGTAGTTTAGGTTCGCCCCGTTTAGGCGTATAACGCGCCATTGCTACGGTAATGTCTTTAGGGATATCGACAAGCACCGGACCAGGACGACCCGTTTTAGCAATATAGAAAGCTTTGCGAATAATATCCGCCAAATCTCGTACATCACGTACTAAGAAGTTATGCTTAACACAGGGGCGGGTGATACCGACCGCATCACATTCTTGGAAAGCGTCCTCGCCAATAGCCTGTGTGCCGACTTGGCCACTGATAATCACCATAGGCACTGAGTCCATGTAGGCGGTAGCAATGCCTGTTACGGCATTCGTTAGCCCGGGGCCACTGGTCACTAAAGCCACGCCGACTTTGTTAGAGGAGCGGGAATAAGCATCTGCAGCATGTACTGCAGCTTGTTCATGACGAACTAAGATATGACGAAATTTGTCTTGTTTGAATATCGCATCGTAGATGTATAAAACCGCACCGCCGGGGTAACCAAAAACATGCTCCACCCCTTCTTCGGCCAACGTGCGAACTACGATATCGGCGCCATTGAGTTCCATAATATAAATATTTCCTTTCAGGTTTTGCTCGAATATCCCACCTGGCACCTAAGCCGGAGTCTGGACCAGCTACAGCAACATGATTTAGCGCTTTAAAGCCCACTGAGCTTTTCCACCTAAACACATTACAGAGCCGTCTGCACTCTGTGGAACACGGCAAGCACGCAAACAATGCGTATAGCTTGAAACGAAAGCCCGGCACCGCACGCTTGTGACGCGGCCAGCAGCAGTAAAAAGGCGCAAATTAACAGGCGGATAACCGTAAAACTTAGCCTATTATCCATTCTGGTAAGAATGAATCAAATAGAATAACCCGTTTGGTTCACCCTAAGCAACCCTAAGCCATCGCATGTTGGTATTGTGCAAAGCAAAACCTACATCGTAACGTGTTTTTACAACAAAGGGAGTAAAAAGCGAAAAAAGCCAGCATCCTGTGAAAAACTGGCTTTTTTACTACAAAGGATTTGGGTTATTTTTTAAAAAAAGGCTTGTAGTCCTGTTTGCGCTCGTCCCAAAATCAACGCATGAATATCATGGGTACCCTCATAGGTATTTACCACCTCTAGATTCACCAAATGACGCGCCACACCAAACTCGTCAGAAATCCCATTGCCCCCTAGCATATCTCGCGCTAACCGCGCGATGTCTAATGCCTTGCCGCACGAATTTCTTTTCATTATTGAGGTAATTTCTACCGCCGCGATCCCCTCGTCTTTCATACGCCCCAAGCGCAAACACCCTTGAAGCGCCAAGGTGATTTCGGTTTGCATGTCCGCAAGCTTTTTCTGAATAAGTTGATTAGCGGCCAATGGACGCCCAAACTGCTTACGATCTAATGTGTACTGACGTGCGGTGTGCCAACAGTCTTCTGCCGCGCCCAATGCCCCCCAAGCAATTCCATAGCGCGCCGAATTCAAACACGTAAAGGGTCCACGTAAGCCCGCAACCTTAGGCAACATCTGCTCAGCGCCGACCTCTACGCCATCCATCACGATTTCTCCAGTAATGGAGGCACGCAAACCAACTTTGCCATGAATCACTGGAGCCGATAAGCCTTTCATGCCTTTTTCTAAAATAAAGCCACGGATTTTGCCGTCGTCCTCACCGCCCACGACTTTGGCCCATACGACAAACACATCGGCAATAGGGGAGTTAGTAATCCACGTTTTATTTCCATGTAAAACATAACCGTCAGCAGTTTTTTTAGCGCGTGTCTCCATCGCCCCCGGATCCGAGCCATGGTTAGGCTCCGTTAAACCAAAACAACCTATCCACTCACCACGCGCAAGTTTGGGTAAATATTTTTGTTTTTGCTCCTCGGATCCAAACTCATAAATCGGCACCATCACCAACGATGATTGCACGCTCATCATGGAACGATAACCCGAATCAACGCGCTCTACCTCTCGCGCAATCAAACCATAGGACACATAATTTAAACCTGCCCCACCATATGTTTCCGGTATCGTCGCCCCTAATAAACCTAGCTCCCCCATTTCCTGAAAAATAGCGGGATCCGTTTGCTCATTTCTAAAAGCCTCTAGTACCCGAGGAAGTAACTTTTCTTGGGCGTACGCATGGGCAGCATCACGCACCATACGTTCATCCTCATTGAGCTGCAAGTCCAAAAGTAATGGATCTTCCCAATGAAAGGTTGGGTTCACAGACATAATGACTCCTTTAGTCGTAAAAGTTAATGCGCTTTAATTTTGTAGCGCTTGTATTTGTGCCTCGGACAGCCCCAACCATGTCGATAACACCTGTTGGGTATGCTCCCCCAGCAAAGGTGGGGGGGTGTCATAGCGTACAGGACTCGCCGAAAACCGTAAGGGGCTGGCTACAAAGTGAGCTGGTCCTGCCAAAGGGTGATCCATGGTGATTTTCATTTGCCGTGCTTGCACCTGCGGGTTGTCATAGACCTGATCTAACGTATTGATGGGGCCAGCCGGCACATTTACCGATTCAAATAAAGCCAGCCACTCATCGCGAGGCCGCTGTTGGAGTTGCTCTGCTAGTAAAGGAATCAGTTGATCGCGGTGGCGGACTCGCTCAGGATTAGTGGCAAAACGTGGATCCTTGGCTAACGTCGGCAGCCCAATCGCTTGAGTAAATGCTTTAAATTGAGAATCATTTCCTACCGCTACAATCATATGCCCATCGGCAACACTAAATACTTGATAAGGCACCAAGTTGGGATGAGCATTACCCGTGCGTGTAGGCGGTTGCCCTGAGGCTAAATAATTCATATTTTGGTTTGCTAGCATCGCTACCTGACAATCCAAGAGCGCCATATCAATATGCTGTCCCAAACCACTACGCTGGCGTTCATAAAGCGCAGCTAGCACCCCAACGGTGGCATACATACCAGTCATCAAATCCGCCACCGCCACCCCCGCTTTTTGTGGACCCCCACCAGGCAGATCATCTCGCTCCCCAGTGATGCTCATTAAGCCTCCCATCGCCTGGATCATAAAATCATAGCCAGGGCGAGAGGCATAAGGCCCATTTTGACCAAAACCTGTAATCGAGCAATAAATCAAGCGCGGGTTCACTGCTCGTAGACTTTCATAATCCAACCCATATTTTTTTAATCCGCCTACTTTAAAGTTTTCAACTAAAATATCGCACTGTGCCGCAAGCTCACGAATAGCTTGGGCTCCTGCCGTAGTAGACATATCAATGGTGACGGACTTTTTATTCCGGTTCGCTGCAGCATAATAAGCCGCCTCGGTTGTGTCTTGCCCCTTTTGGTCTCGCAGATAAGGCGGCCCCCAGCCTCGGGTATCATCACCGCTTTGTGGGCGCTCGACTTTAATCACCTCGGCACCTAAGTCCGCTAGATTTTGGGTACACCACGGCCCGGCTAAAACGCGGGTTAAATCTAAAACACGGATCCCAGTCAAAGGGGCTTGTCGTTGTTCTGTCACGGTTCTTGTCTCCGTTATTGGTTATGTTCTATGGCTTTGATACAAGGGCTCAATAACGTTACACCGCCATCGCGCGGCATATACGCCGATAAGGGCAAACAACCCGATGCGTCACACCACTCATAATCTGGCGTAAACTCTGAGCGCATCAAAGGAAGCGTTTGCGGTGTAGGCGCTAAGGGCTGATACACGTACCACCCCTGCTCCCAATACGACTGCTCGGGTGGCTCCATCCCTGCCGCGGAGCCCCGTATCCGTGCTTTCAGCGCTTTGAGTACAGGTTGTTTTTGATCGGCGTCATACTCCACTCGATAATGCTCTTCCCAGCGCTGTTTTTCAATCGAATGTGTCCAAGACAAAACAAAATCTGCACTAGGGATAAAAACTGGAGGTACGTGCAACGCTGCCGCCAACTGCAAACAGACACCTAATTGCATAAAGGCGGTGTTCCTAGTTTGTGCCGGCGTACCCGCCACCCATGCCAAATAAAAAACAATACCGTTGCTACGGCCCCGATTTGATCCGAAACCGGATTTGCCCACACCAACAACGCAGCGGCGGCCACAACATAAATACGTTCAAGCCAGTTTAAATGTGTTAACAAAAACCCTGTGGCTCCCGCCCCCCACAGCACAATGGCCAGTACGGCTTTCACAACCACAAATATGACCTCCCCAAAATGACTATAGTTTTGCAGCATCAATGCTGGCGCATACACAGCCATATAGGGCACAACAAAACCGGCAATCGCTACCCGTATAGCTTGGAAACTGATTTTTAAGCCTGTGCTTTTTGCAATAGGAGCCGCCGCAAATGCCGCCAACGCCACAGGTGGGGTTAAATCCGCCATGATGCCAAAATAAAAAACAAACATGTGGGATACAATCAGCGGCACGCCAAGCTTAAGCAAGATCGGAGCCGCCAATGAACTAGTAATAATATAGTTGGGAATAGTCGGAATCCCCATGCCCAAAATCAAGCATGTCACCATAGTTAAAAACAGGGCCAACAATAAATTATCTTGCCCGATGGCGATTACTTGTCCACCGAATTCGGCAGCCACACCGGTTAAATTGATCACGCCAATGATGACACCAACCAGCGCGCAGGCCACGGCGACGGGTAAAGCATGACGTGCCCCATCCGCTAAGGAAAGTATGGATTCTTTTAAAACCGGCTCAGACGTGCGACGCCACAGCAAAAGCGCCACCAGTACAGCAACAATCACAAAAAAGCTGATCACCCCAAACTGCAAAAAACCACTGCACGCTAAAGCAAGTAACACCCAAAACAAATAGTGCAGTGAGCGTCTGGAGACACCTGCAATGACCGCAGAGCCAAAAATCAAAATCACAGTTAAACCCAAACCTACTGTCCCTGAAAACAAGGGCGTATAACCCGAGAATAACAAGGCAATTAAACCCACGAGAGGAATCAGCAAATACCATCGCTCACGTACAGCAGCCCATGGATTTGGGCACTCTGACTTCGGTAAACCGTCTAGCCCCTTGCGACCCGCTTCCAAATGCACCGTCCAAAATACCGTAAAAAAGTAAAGAATCGCTGGAATAATGGCGGCCTTAACAATCTCCACATAGGGCACATTGATGGTTTCAGCCATAATAAACGCCACAGCACCCATCACTGGGGGCATGATCTGCCCCCCCATACTGGATGTGGCCTCTACGCCCCCAGCAAACGAGGGGGAATAGCCAAAACGCTTCATCAAAGGAATGGTAAATTGCCCCGTGGTCACCACGTTTGCTACACCAGAACCATTAATCGTGCCCATTAACCCTGAGCTCACTACAGAAACCTTCGCGGGCCCCCCGCGACTATGTCCGACCATACCCATCGAGAAATCACTAAATAACGTGATCATGCCCGCCCGCTCTAAAAAGGAACCAAATAAAATAAACAAAAAAATGTACGTCGAAGACACATAGGTAGGCGTTCCATAAATACCCTCAGTGCCAAAACTTAATGTGCTTATAATTTGATCAAAACCATATCCTCTATGCATAAAAGGCCCTGGTAAATACTCGCCAAATAAGCCATAGAGTAAAAACAACGCACAAATCAACGGTAAAGCCAGCCCCATCACCCGCCGCGTGGCATCAAATACCAACACCAACAACACAATGCCCACAATCATGTCGGTCTGTGTCATTTCTCCTGCTCGAGCGGTCAGGTCCGACTCAAACACCCAATGATAAAAACTAAAAACAAACCCTACTAACCCTAATCCTGCCCCTAACCATGGCACTCGTCGCCCAAAAAAATAGGGATACAGGCTAAATACCATCCACAGCACAAACCCAACGTGTAAGGCTCGAATGACTTGGCTCGACATGGGGCTAAAAGCAGCCGTGTAAATTTGGAACGCTGAAAACAAAACCGCAATGCCAAATACCCAGCCTGTTAACGGGGTAGCGGTTGTACTTTGATCTTGTGTCATGAAACCGACCTTTTTGTATGGCTTAGTGCAGGAGACCCGTTGGATAGCGGTCTCCTGATGAGCTAAAAACAAGACAAAGCTTTATTGCATAATGCCTTTTTCTTTGTAGTAACGCTCCGCTCCCGGATGAATGGGCACAGGCATACCATTTACCGCGTTTTCTATACGAATCGCTTTAGCTGCATTATGTGAAGACTGTAGTACGTCAAGGTTTTCATACAAGACCTTGGTCATCTCATAAGCCAGCTCATCTGATACCCCAGAATGGGTAACAAGAAAATTAGGAATGGCTGCAGTCGGTAAATCCTCGGTTTGACCGGCATAGGTATTCGCTGGAATCACAGCAGGCTGATAGGCCGCATTCCCCACCTTTTCTACCACCTCGTGTGGCACGGGCACTACGACGATTTTAACTGCCGTAGCTAAGTCTCGAATGGAGGCAACACCCAATCCGGCCGACTGCAAGGTGGCATCCAACTGCCGGTTTTTCATTAGCTCCACCGATTCACCAAAAGGTAAATATTCCACCTTGGAAAAATCGTCATAGCTTAAACCAGCCGCTTTAAAAATTGCCCGCGCATTCAGCTCTGTACCAGAGCGAGCTGCACCTACCGAAACTCGCTTGCCTTTTAAATCTTCTATAGACCGAATCCCCGCATCAGCATTAGCCACAATTTGAATGTAGTTGTTATACGTGGCCGATAACC
>JAAYRP010000094.1 GCA_012518715.1 Alcaligenaceae bacterium
AAAAATGCCCCCTGAGAGCTTTGGCCAGCAAAATCATAATAACCACCGCCCTCGCCATCGGGAGCAAACCACATCGCTTCGTGTGTTTTGCCTTGGTTTTCAAATTCCAGCGCTAAAATCTTGCCTGCGCCCACACGCTGTCCTTGGTGACTATAGGTTTCATAGATCACACGGAAGCGGTCGTTTTTACGCAGGTCTTTCATGAAGTCAACTTTGGAGCCGAGAATCTCTGGAATTTGTAACGCTACGGCATCGGGGATGTTAGCAGCATCGGTTGCACCAAAGAGTGAAGAAGTAATCACTCCTTCGGCCATTTGTACATGTGTTTCCACCGCAAGCGATTGTTCAGTAGCCACATAGCTACCTTGCCCATCGGGCCGAACTTCTAGCCACTTAGACACGGCCTCGCCTTTTTGGGTATCCGCTGGGGTGTGTACATAGCGCAGCCAGAGCAAATCATTGTCTGGGGTTAAAGCAACCTGTAGGGCGCGTCCAGGGTAAAGTTTGTAAATAGAGCGGGCATTTTTATCATGGGTTAAAAATGCCTGTAAGCCGGGAGCCTCGACATGGAGGCGTTGCAACAAGCCAGCTAAAGTGTCACCGCGACGAATGCGGGTTTCATGAATAAAAGGCTCTGTAGAAAGAGAACCCAGCGGGGTTACTCCTGCGGGTAAGTCGAGCGCTTGGGTGGCCTGATAAACCACTGGCTCATTTTGAGGCTGGACGACGGCAATTGCACCGGCGCCCGCAAAGAGCCCAAAGGCAATGACGAGCAGAGACTTTTGAATGAATTTACTTTTTTTGGGGCTGGCGTGCTGGGGGGCGGAGGAAGGCGTTCCGTTATTCCCTGTGTTAAGCATGAGACCAAAACCTTGTGAGATGTAGAGGTAGAGCCATAACCCAAGTAGATTTAGGGTTACAATCTAAGCCTTTAGCCAAAAAAATACGGTAAAAGCAGGTTTTGCGAGCCTAAAGCTCACAAAATTGCTTTGATATGATTGATACTAGTGCTGGACAACACGCTTTTTGCGTGCAGATTTTAAGTCCAAGCGTTATGCTAGCTTATTTACACTAGTTTTTCGACCCCCTTTTGCGATAAAGTTTTCATCAGGTCTATTTATGTCACAACAAGACGCACCCATTACCCCTGCTGTAGAAGCCGATTTGGCGCTAGTTAAGCGCGGTTGCGATGAGCTCATTGTAGAGTCGGAGTTCGCGCGTAAGTTGGCACGTAGCCATGCGACCGGCGAGCCGCTACGCATTAAATTGGGCCTAGACCCTACCGCACCCGATATCCATTTGGGGCATACGGTGGTGCTTAATAAAATGCGCCAGCTCCAAGACTTGGGGCATCAGGTGATCTTTTTGATTGGGGATTTTACCTCTACGATAGGGGATCCCAGCGGCCGTAATACCACACGCCCGCCTTTAACCCCCGAGCAGGTAAAAGCCAACGCACAAACCTATTGCGATCAGGCCAATTTAATTTTAGATCAGTCAAAAACCCAAGTTTTATATAACTCAACCTGGCTCGATCAACTGGGTTCGCGCGGGTTAATTCAACTGGCTTCGCGTTATACCGTTGCGCGCATGATGGAGCGTGATGATTTTACCAAGCGCTTTAAGTCCAACACGCCCATTTCGGTGCATGAGTTTATCTATCCTCTTTTGCAGGGTTACGATTCGGTACAGCTGAAAGCGGACTTAGAGCTAGGTGGTACGGATCAAAAATTTAATTTGCTTGTGGGGCGTGAGCTACAAAAAGAATACGGTCAAGAGCAGCAGTGCATTTTAACCATGCCCTTGCTTGTGGGTTTGGATGGCGTAGAAAAAATGTCCAAATCTAAAGGTAACTATATTGGTGTTACCGAAAGCCCAGACTCGATGTTCGGCAAAATCATGTCCATCTCGGATACATTGATGTGGACCTATTTTGAGTTGTTGTCTTTCCGTAGCATGGCAGAAATTCAAGGCTTTAAAGAGGCCATAGCGGCGGGAGCTAACCCGCGCGACACCAAGGTCGCGTTGGCCCAAGAGATTGTGGCGCGCTTCCATAGCCAACGGGATGCCGAAGAAGCCTTACAGCGTTTTGAGGCGCGCTTTAAGCACGGCGCGTTGCCTGAGGACATGCCCGAAGTCACGTTAGCGGGCGCACCGATGGGGATTATTCATGTCTTGCGCGAAGCTGGCTTGGTTTCTTCCGGTAGCGAGGCTCAGCGTAATATTACTCAGGGCGGCGTACGTGTAGATGGTACGCGCATTGAAGATCGTAGCTTAGAGCTGGCCGCGGGCAGCTATGTGATTCAGGTTGGTAAACGCCGTTTTGCTCGTGTGCATATTAACCCTTAAAACGGCTTGATTTTCTACAAGGAGCAAGCGATGAAATTACGCAGTGATTCTTTTTTAGATCAGCAGCCCATACCAACGCGTTATGCCTTTGGTAAATACGATGCGCAAAACCGAGTCGCATTGGCTGATAATATGAATCCCCATTTGGCTTGGTCTGAGGTGCCAGAGGGCACAAAGTCGTTTGTGATTTTGTGTGTGGATAAAGATGTTCCCTCTCAGCCAGACGATGTCAATCAGCCGGATCGCGAGGTCCCATCCGACTTGCCCCGTGTGGATTTTTATCATTGGGTGCTTGTGGATATTGATGCAAATACCACAGAAATTGCCGAGGGGGCTTATGCGCAAGGGGTAACGCCGCGTGGTAAAGCAGGGCCCTTGTCGTTAGATGGTACGCGTCAGGGGGTGAATGATTTCACTAACTGGTTCGCACATGATCGTGATATGAATGGTGATTATTTCGGTTACGATGGGCCGTGTCCGCCGTGGAATGATTCCTTAGTGCATCGTTACACGTTTACGGTGTATGCCTTAGCCATTGACGAAGTCCCCTTAAAAGGCAAATTTACAGGTGCTCAGGTGCTGGAAGCTATCCAAGATCATATTTTGGGCCAAGCCTCGATCACGGGAACTTACACTTTAAACCCGCGTTTACTCGTAGATAAAAATTAGTTTTTTTCATTTATCATGTGAAAAAAACGCGGTTTAGTGTGGTTTTAGCGAGTTTTTGCATAAAATACGGCATATGGCTCGTGTTTTTACAGCTCAAAGCTCGCTAAAGCGGTAAAATGCTGGCTTTAGTTGCCCTCTTTTTTTAGTTAGGATCTTTCATGTTTGATCGTTCTCATACCCTAGACATTGTTGACCCCGAAATCTGGGACGCCATTCAAAAAGAAGACGTGCGCCAAGAGCAGCATATCGAACTTATTGCCTCTGAAAACTACACGAGCCCTGCAGTGATGCAGGCCCAAGGCTCGCAGCTGACGAACAAATACGCCGAAGGCTACCCTGGTCGTCGCTACTACGGCGGTTGTGAGTTTGTTGATATTGTGGAGCAGCTGGCCATTGATCGCTTGAAAAAGCTGTTTGGTGCCGAAGCCGCTAACGTGCAGCCTAACTCTGGCTCTCAGGCAAACCAAGGCGTTTACATGGCGGTATTAAAGCCCGGTGATACCGTTTTAGGTATGAGCCTAGCCGAAGGCGGGCATTTAACGCATGGTTCTCCTGTGAACGCGTCGGGTAAGCTGTATAACTTCATTTCTTATGGTCTAGACAAGAACGAAGTACTTGACTACGAGCAGGTCGAGGCCCTAACTAAAGAACACAAGCCTAAATTAATTGTCGCTGGTGCGTCGGCATACTCTTTGCACATTGATTTTGAGCGCCTTGGTCGTATCGCCAAAGAAAACGGCGCGCTCTTTATGGTGGATATTGCCCACTATGCAGGGTTAGTTGCGGGTGGACAATACCCCAACCCAGTGCCACATGCTGACTTTGTGACGTCCACAACGCATAAATCCTTACGCGGCCCGCGTGGTGGTGTCATTATGATGAAAGCCGAGCATGAAAAAATCATTAACTCTGCTATTTTCCCAGGCATTCAGGGCGGTCCTTTGATGCACGTGATTGCAGGTAAAGCCGTTGCCTTCAAAGAGGCACTCGAGCCCAGCTTCAAAGACTACGCGGCTCAGGTAGTAAAAAATGCCGATGTATTGGCTCGCACTCTAGTAGAGCGGGGCTTACGCATTGTGTCGGGTGGTACACAGAGCCACGTCATGCTTGTTGACCTACGTGCTAAAGGTCTTACTGGTAAACAAGCCGAAGACGCTTTAGGCAAAGCGCACATCACTGTCAATAAAAATGCGATTCCTAATGATCCCGAGTCGCCTTTTGTGACCAGCGGCATTCGTTTAGGTACCCCTGCGGTGACCACACGTGGTTTTACCGAGGCCGATTGCGAGCTAACGGCGCATTTGATTGCTGATGTGTTGGATAACCCCAATGACGAAGAAAACTTAGCCAACGTGCGTAAACGCGTACACGAGCTAACGGCTCGTTTGCCTGTTTACCGTTAATACTTAGGCCCCTTCGGGGGCGTTGATTGCCTATGAAATGCCCGTTCTGTAGTTATGAAGACACTCAGGTCGTTGATTCTCGTGTCTCAGAGGATGGTGGTAGTATCCGCCGCCGCCGTCGTTGCGTAAAATGCGAGCGTCGCTTTACAACGTATGAACGGGCAGATCTGATGATGCCCGCTGTGGTTAAGCGCAGTGGTAGCCGCATGGAATTTGACGGGGCACGATTACGTGCTAGCATGGATTTAGCTTTACGCAAGCGTTCTGTGCCAGTACAAGAGGTCGATGCGGCCGTAGCGCGGATCACAGAGGGTTTGCTTGTTAGCGGGGAGCGCGAGGTCACTACCGAGCAGCTTGGCGAGCTCGTTATGGAGCAGCTCAAAAAGCTGGATCAGGTAGCGTATGTACGGTTTGCTTCCGTATACAAAAGCTTTAATGATATTCGTGAGTTCGTCGAAGCCATTAATGCAATGCAAGACGACTCCCCGTCCTCATCGTGAACCATTCTTTTTTTATGCAGCAGGCTTTAGCCGCTGCTCGCCAGTCTCTATATATCACTAGTCCCAATCCGCGAGTGGGTTGTGTGATTGTGCACCATAATCAAATCATCGCGCGTGGCGCCACGCAAATGGCAGGTGGGGCGCATGCAGAAGTGATGGCAATTCGCCAAGCCCAGTCGCAGGGCTTTACTGCGTGGGACGAGGCGGTTTTTTATGTCACCTTAGAACCTTGTTCGCATCACGGGCGCACCCCCCCTTGTGTAGAGGCGTTGATTGCGCTTAAACCCAAGCAGGTGGTCATTGCCATGCTGGACCCAAATCCTGTAGTCGCGGGGCGCGGGGTTCAGCAACTGCGCACGGCTGGGATAGAGGTCGTAACCGGCGTGGAAACGGAAGCGGCATTGGTGATCAACGTTGGATTTGTGTCACGTATGGTGCGCAATTTGCCGTGGGTATGGTTAAAAACCGCTTCTTCATTGGATGGGCGCACGGCGTTAGCAAATGGCGAATCAAAATGGATCACAGGGGCCGCTGCTCGTTTAGATGGACAGCAGTTTCGTGCGCGTAGCTGTGTGGTCTTAACGGGGATTGGTACGGTTTTGGCCGATGACCCTCAATTAAACGTGCGTGATATTGCAACACCACGTCAGCCAATCCGAGCCGTGATAGACAGTCAGTTACGCTTTCCATTGGACGCCAAGATGTTAGACGGGCACCCTGTTTGGATTTTTACCTGTGTCCAACAGCCTGATCGTTTGCAGCCGCTCGCAGATAAAAATGCTCAGGTGGTAGTCTTAAATGCAAACGCCGCTGGACAGGTGGATTTACACAGTGTTATGCGTTGGTTGGCGCAGCAGCAAATTAACGAAGTTCATGTAGAAGCCGGTGCTCGTCTTAATGGGGCATTGCTACAAGCCGGTTATGTAGATAGTTTGATTAGCTATATTGCGCCGGTGCTACTTGGCGAAGGTAGGCCCGTTACCCAGATCAACCCTTTATCGCATTTAGACCAGGCCTATCGTTTTGAGCTTTTACAAAGTCAAAAGGTAGGGGACGATGTGCGTTTGATTATGCGCCAGCCGCAGAGCTGGCACACACTGCTTAGTCATTTACAGCAGTTATCTCAGTAGGAGCCATTATGTTTACAGGCATTGTTAGTGCTGTGGGGGAAATCACAGCAATTCAAGAGCTCGATCCTCAGGATCCACAGGCGGGCTTGCGTTTACGCATTGCGTGCCCGGATTTTGATTTGAGCCGCTGCCAATTAGGCGATTCCATAGCGATTCAAGGCGCCTGTATGACGGTAGTGGATTTAGAAGACCAGGCCTTTAGTATTGATATTTCCCGCGAAAGCCTAAATCGAACCGTGGGTTTGGATCAGCTTGGCGAAGTCAATTTAGAGCATGCGATGCGCTTGGGCGACACCCTAGATGGGCATATGGTGCTGGGGCATGTCGACGGGGTGGGTACGGTGTCTGCATTTGAGCCCGTTGGGGAATCGTTTGAGCTGCGCATTGTCGCACCCACTGAGCTGGCGAAATACTTGGCTTATAAGGGCAGTGTCACGGTCAATGGCGTTAGCTTAACCATCAATCAGGTGGTGGATTTGGCACAGGGGTGTGAAATTAGCATTAACCTCATCCCCCATACCGTTCAAGTGACTACATTAAAGCACTTACAAGCCGGAAGCCCCGTGAACTTAGAGGTGGATGCGATTGCACGCTATGTGGAGCGCATGCTGAGCTTACCGAAATAAGTCCTTTACTTGCTTTTTATTTTAAAGCCTTTATAATTATATTCTTTGCTAGATTTTGGACAGGTGACCGAGTGGTTGAAGGTGCACGCCTGGAAAGCGTGTGTACGGTATCCCCGTACCGAGGGTTCGAATCCCTCTCTGTCCGCCAAGATACTTAAAAGCCGCATTGAAATTAAATCAATGCGGCTTTTTTATTTGTGCTTTATGTTTTTTAAGAATTAAGAATTGTTAAACTAAGATAAAACGATTTCTTTAAAATGGTGCAATTGACTTAAATCATCAATTACTTAACAATTATTGGGTAATATAAAGTCAGCCGTATTGTTTTGCCATTAAAAAGGAATCACATTGTGAAATTATTAGCTCCGCGTATATGGATACTTTCAGCGGCAACTTTAGCTTTGGCCGCATGTGTGGCACCTGTACCGCAGCCTGAAAATATGGAAGTAGGTATTCCAGATCAGCTTCCTGTTCTTGGTACAAGCAATACGGACGCCCCACAATTAAATCCATCCGATCATTGGCAACAGTTTTTTACTGATCCTCAATTAAAACAATTAATTCAACAAGCGCTTGATTTTAATAGTGACTTAAAAGCAGCCACAGCTCGGGTGGCCGAAGCGCGTGCTATTTATGGTATTCAGTCCTCTGAACGTTTACCTCATATTGGGGCGCAGGGCGATGGCCAGCGTGGGCGGGTGCCAGCGGATTTGTCGATCACGCAGCAGGCGGTGACCAGTGGTCAATATCAGGTGGGCTTAGGTGTTAGCGCTTTTGAGCTGGATTTTTGGGGGCGAGTCAGCAGTTTAAGCGCGGCCGCATTGGCTCAGTATTTGGCGACAGAGCAAGCACGCCAAGCCTTCGAAATAAGCCTTATCGCCATGACAGCCGATGCTTATCTGCAGGCTTTGGAGCTAGCCCAGCGGGTTGAGCTCGCCAAAAAAACCGTAGATAGCCGAACGGAATCTCAGCGCATTATGGCGCAGCGGGTACGCGTGGGCAGTTCTTCTGATTTGGAACTGCGGGCGGTGGACTCTTTACTATTAACCGCGCGTAGCGAACTGGCTAACTTAGAGCGAGAAAAAGCGCAGAACGCTGCATTAATTCAGCAGCTAACCGGCTACAGTGGGCCACTGGGTGAAAGCAGCACCTTGGCGCAGCAACAGCTTGAGCGCGCGATTACGCCCGATTTACCTTCTACGGTATTGTTACAGCGGCCAGATATTCGTGCGGCAGAGCAGCAGCTATTGGCGGCACGTGCTAATGTGGACGCGGCACGCGCTGCTTTTTTCCCTCGGATTACCTTAACAGGCTTTGCGGGCACAGCCAGCTCTGCTTTAGATGGTTTATTCCGCGGGGGCAGTGGCGCTTGGACTTTTATGCCCCAGATTTCTTTGCCTATTTTTGATGGTGGGGCGCGTGAATCAAATCTAGCGCTTGCCGAAGCACGCAAACATATAGCGGTTGCAAATTACGAATCAACCATACGTACCGCCTTTAGAGAGGTTGCAGACGGCTTAGCCGCGCATCATTGGCTGGCTCAACAAGAAAAAGAACAAGCGAATTTAGTACGTTCAGAACAAGATCGAGCGCGCTTGGCCATGATTCGGTACGAGCAGGGGTCTGCGCCCTATCTCGAGGTCCTTGATGCGCAGCGTTCGCAGTTTGCGGCAGAGCAAATGCTGCTGCAGTTACAAAGGGCTCGTTTAAGTAATACCGTGGCGCTTTATCGCGCATTGGGCGGGGGTGTGACACCACCTTCCGAAAATCATCAATCAACTTCTGCAGCTAACTAAAGGAAAATACTGTGAGTGCATCCAAAAAAAGAACCATCTATGGGGTGGCCTTAGTCGTGGTGGTGGCTGCGATCGCCTATTTCTTATGGCAACAAATGCGTCCTCAGCATGATGAGGATTTTGCCTACAGTAATGGTCGTATCGAAGCCACAGAAGTCGATGTTTCAGCGAAAGCCGCTGGTCGTATTCGTGAAATCTTAGTAAATGAGGGTGATTTTGTTGAGGCCGATCAGCTTGTGGCACGCATGGATATGGAATCACTCCAAGCGCGCTTATCCCAAGCTGAAGCCGAATTAGCGCGAGCCCATAGTGCAAAAGACACGGCCTTGGCTTTGGTGGCCCAACGAGAAGCCGACTTAGCTATGTCTAAAGCAACGCTAGTTCAACGTAATACGGAACTCGAACTAGCGCAAAAAACGCACCAGCGCTCGCAAGAGCTAGTCAAACAGCGTGCGACGTCTGTACAACAGGCGGATAATGATCGGGCGCAATATCGGAATGCGCAGGCGATGGTAGCGGTGGCAGAAGCCCAGGTCGCGGCGGTACAAGCCGGCATTCAGGCAGCCAAATCACAGGTAGCACAAGCCGATGCCAGTATTTTGGCTGCAGAAGCAGTGATCGCTAATCTGAAAAGTGAGCTCAAGGACGGGGATTTGCGCGCCCCACGCGCAGGGCGAGTCCAGTATCGAGTGGCTCAGCCTGGCGAGGTAGTGGGCAATGGCGGCAAGATCTTAAGCCTTGTGGATGTGGGTGATGTCTATATGACGGTGTTTTTGCCAGAGACTCAGGCTGGTCGTGTCGCCATGGGTGCCGAGGCACGAGTCATCATTGATGCCATTCCTCAGTATGTGATTCCAGCCGAGGTATCTTATGTGTCTAGCGTGGCGCAATTTACTCCGAAAATGGTGGAAACCCAAGATGAGCGTCAAAAGCTGACTTTCCGCGTCAAGGTACGTATTGATCCTGCGTTATTAGAAAAACACATGGAGCAAGTCAAAACAGGTGTGCCTGGGGTGGCTTATATCCGTCTTGATGCAAATCGTGAATGGCCAGAGCATTTGCAGGTTAAATTGCCATGAGTGAAGTAGATACGGTAACGGCAAGCACCACGGAACCCGTGGTGCAGTTTGTGGATGTTACCCATCGTTATGGTGAGGTTTTGGCGGCTAATAACCTTAGCCTAACGATCCCCGCTGGTAAAACAGTGGGGTTTATCGGGCCGGATGGGGTGGGTAAGTCCACTTGGCTAGGGTTAATCGCCGGTGCGCGTCAAATCCAGCAGGGGCAGGTCAGAGTGCTAGGCGGTGATATGACCGAGGCTAAGCACCGCAATCAGGTTTGTATGCGCATTGCTTATATGCCACAAGGGCTTGGTAAAAATCTTTATCCCACATTATCGGTGTTTGAAAACATCGATTTTTTTGGTCGTTTGTTTGGCCAGGATAAGGCTGAGCGCAAGGCCCGCATTAAGGATTTACTCGCCAGTACGGGTATGTCGGCGTTTGCGGATAGACCGGCACAAAAGTTATCGGGTGGGATGAAGCAAAAGCTGGGGTTGTGTTGTGCGCTTATTCATGACCCCGATTTACTTATTTTAGACGAGCCCACTACAGGGGTAGACCCTTTGGCACGGCGTCAGTTTTGGGAGCTGATTGAGCGTATTCGTCAGCGTCGGCCTCATATGTCCGTATTAGTGGCAACGGCTTATATGGACGAGGCGCAAGGCTTTGACTGGTTGGTGGCGGTGGATGATGGTCAGGTATTGGCCACAGGAACGCCCCAAGAGCTTTTATCCCGAACGGGTAAACCCAATTTAGAGGCTGCGTTTTTAGCCTTGTTACCACCAGAAAAGCGTCAAGATCACCAAGAGCTTGTTATTCCACCACTGGTTGATAGCGATGAAATCGTCATTGAGTCCCACGGCTTAACCAAAAAATTTGGTGATTTTGTGGCGGTCAATGATGTGAATCTGCGTGTAAAACGTGGTGAGATTTTTGGTTTTTTAGGCTCGAATGGGTGTGGTAAGTCCACCACGATGAAAATGCTAACGGGGTTGCTGCCACCTTCCGAAGGCACTGCGACGCTATTAGGGCAGCCTATTGATGCCAATGATCTGGCGACACGACAGCGTGTAGGCTACATGTCGCAGAGCTTTTCTTTATATGCTGAGCTAACTGTGCGTCAAAACCTGATGTTGCATGCACGGCTTTTTCATTTGCCCGAAGCACAACGCGAGCCGCGCGTACAGGAATTGGCGCAGCGTTTTGAATTAACTGCCGTGATGGATGCGCTGCCAGATGGGTTGCCATTAGGGATTCGCCAGCGTTTGCAGTTAGCAGTTGCGGTATTACATAAACCCGATGTATTGATTTTGGATGAGCCCACTTCGGGGGTGGACCCGGTGGCCCGCGATAAATTTTGGCAATTGATGATCGATTTATCGCGCAATGATGGCGTGACGATTTTTATTTCTACGCACTTCATGAATGAGGCGGAGCGTTGCGATCGCATGTCCATGATGCATGCGGGGGAAATTCTTGATTCTGACACGCCGGCGGCATTGATTAAAAAGCGAGGGGCGGCAAATCTAGAAGATGCGTTTGTAGGTTATTTGATTGAAGCCATGGGCGACGAGGCCAAAACAGAGGATACTGACTTTGTTGCTCCTAAAGAGGCCAGCCATCAACTTAAACACCCCTGGTTTAGTCTTCAGCGCTTATTAAGCTACAGCATACGTGAAGCCATGGAACTACGACGTGATCCCATTCGCCTTTTTATGGCGATGGTAGGGAGCATGGTGTTGATGCTCGTGATGGGGTATGGCATCAATATGGACGTAGAAAATCTTAAATACGCGGTTTTGGATTATGACCAAACCACCGCGAGCCAAAACTATCGGATGCAGCTCGAAGGCTCGCGTTATTTTGATCAGCGTGCGCCATTAACCGGTCCGGCTGATATTGACCGGCGGATGCGTTCTGGCGAGCTGGCCTTAGCGGTGGAGATTCCACCTGGTTTTGGTCGCGATTTAGACAAAGGTAAAGCCCCTGAGATTGGGATGTGGATTGACGGGGCGATGCCTTTGCGTGCAGAAACCATCAAAAGCTATACCCAGGCCTTACATAATGACACGGTGTCGGATTGGGTGTTAGCCAAAACAGGGCAACGTCCTCAGCTACCCAGTCATGGCGAGGTTCGTTTCCGTTATAACCCAGAGCTGCGCAGCTTGGTTGCTATGGTACCCGCTGTGATTCCGATGCTATTGGTATTTATTCCCTCAATGCTGATGGCGCTTGGTGTTGTTCGCGAAAAAGAGCTCGGCTCAATTATGAATTTATATACCACACCGGTAACAAAGTTAGAGTTTTTATTAGGTAAACAGCTGCCCTATGTGGTGCTGGCACTCATCAGCTTTGCATTGCTGTTTTTGTTGGCATTAACGGTATTTAAGGTCCCGTTCACTGGTAGTTTTATGACTTTGGTGCTGGCTACGGTGTTGTATGTGGTAGCGACCACGGGCATTGGGCTGCTGGCATCGACACTAACGAATAGTCAAGTGGCGGCGTTGGCTGGTACAGCTATTGGTACGCTTATACCGGCCATTCAGTTTGCGGGTATGGTGGACCCAGTGTCTTCGCTCCAAGGGTTTGGGGCGTTGATAGGCGAAATCTACCCCACCTCGCATTATTTAACTATTAGCCGAGGCACTTTTTCTAAAGCCTTAGGGTTTGCGGATTTACGCCATTCTTTCTATCCGCTGCTTATTGCAATTCCTGTACTGACACTGCTGTCAGTATTACTTTTGAAAAAACAAGCCAAATAAGGGGGGCATATGCAATCGATGAAACGGCGTATTGCCACCATTTATAACCTTGGCATTAAAGAGTTCTATAGCTTAGCCCGTGATGTGGCATTAATGTTGTTGATCATTTTAATGTTCAGTGGGGTGATTTATTCAAACTCTAAGGCAAAGCCGGACTCTTTAAATAAAGCGGCAATTGCCGTGGTTGATGAGGATCAGTCCACCTTATCAGCACGTTTAATTGATGCATTGCATGAGCCTTATTTTTTGCC
>JAAYRP010000095.1 GCA_012518715.1 Alcaligenaceae bacterium
AAGAATGAACACCACAAAACATGATAAGCGCGTGGTGGTTCCCATGGCTTGGGCTAATAACTTAAAGGATAAACGCCCCCTGGATACTGCCATAATGATCGCCCCAACCGCCCCCATCGCTCCCCCCTCTGTGGGCGTGGCCACGCCAATAAAAATTGTGCCCAACACAAGGAAAATCAAAAACAAAGGCGGAATCATCACAAAGGTGACGCGCTCAGCAATCTGCGAAAGCAAGCCGAGCTTAAAGGCTTTATTGACTAAAGCAATCAATAAAGCGACCATGCCCCAAATCAGCAAGGCAATGACCACCAGCTCATCAATGGGTGCATTTTCATGGGTGGCAAAGTAGTACTCGGTACCCAAAAAGGATACAACCGCAGCAATAACCGTTAACACTGCTAACGAACGCAAGCCACGACTGCCATCAGGCTCAACATAAATGCGCGCTTCGGGCGGCAAAGCTGGCGCGCTTTTGGGGCGAAGAATCGCCAACACCACAATATATAAAATATAAGTTAGCGTCAGCAATAAGCCTGGCAGCATTGCACCCCGGTACATATCACCAATCGAACGCCCAAGCTGATCCGCTAAAATAATCAAGACAATAGAGGGGGGAATGATCTGCGATAAGGTTCCTGACGCCGCGATGACCCCCGTCGCCAAACGACGGTCATAGCCATAACGCAGCATAATCGGTAAAGAAATCAACCCCATCGAAATGACCGACGCCGAAATCACCCCTGTCGTTGCAGCAAGCATGGCCCCCACAAAAACAACAGCTATCGCCAACCCGCCGCGTACTGGCCCAAACAACTGCCCAATGGTATCAAGTAAGTCTTCGGCCATCCCTGATCGCTCTAAAACCAAGCCCATCAGGGTGAAAAAAGGAACCGCTAACAAGGTATCGTTTGAAATAATGCCAAATATACGCTGCGGTAATGCCTGAAACAGGGCCGGCTGCATCAGATTGAACTCAATCGCGACTAAGCCATAGAGAATCCCTGTCGCAGCCAAAGTAAATGCTACCGGAAACCCCAAGAGCAAAAAAGCAATGAGGTTAATGAACATTATGGGTGCCAAATTGGCAATAATAAACTCCATCATACGGCACCTTTTCCAATGTGTTGACGCTGTTGTTCGAGTTTTTCTTCAGCGTGCTGGCGGATCACATCCGCCGCATTCACCTCGGCTTTTTGCATGGCTTCCGCTTGTGCTAATGGATCCGGACAACGCCCTTGTAAAAAGCCTATGCATTTAATCAAATGCGATACCCCAGATAAAATCAATAAACCAAAACCAACAGGTATCAGTAATTTAACCGGCCAGCGAATCAGCCCACCGGTATTCGAAGACTGCTCTAAGAGCACATACGATTTATAAAAATAAGGAATTGATAACCAAAAAACCAACAGGCACGCCGGCAGTAAAAAGAAAACCACACCGATGATTTCGATATAAATTTGCGTTTTGCGTGTAAAACGCTGCGCCACCACATCCACGCGCACGTGCTCATTACGCAAAAACGTATATCCCGCCGCCAATAAGAAAATGGCACCAAATAAATACCACTGTAACTCTAGCCAAGCATTCG
>JAAYRP010000002.1 GCA_012518715.1 Alcaligenaceae bacterium
TGTTTGTGTGCCTTAAATAAATTTAAGGCGGAGTGTACTCAAAAGAAATAACAGTTGTTGCACAAGGCAAAAACCTGTATTTCTTACAGTGAGCACTTGATTAAGTTTTGTGGCGTTATCCTCGTGAAAGGATATCGGCCCACGCATTCCAAGCGCCCACACTTATCGGCTGTTACATTGTTAAAGATCAATTGACACACGCTTGTCATAAGCGGTATCGATACTACCACTAACATCGCGACTACTGCGCTGTTAGCTGCAGAGAAATGAAATTATGAAGCGTTTTTAAATTTTTGTCAACCCTTATTTAGGCGACCCGCTTTATTTTCAAATCAAACATAAAAATTCATGGCTGGCTTGCTGCCGTAAACCGGTAAACGTTTAGGTTTGATTCCCTGCGAAAGCATTAAACTATAACACACAACAAAATAAAAAGTAAAGCTTAATTTTGCTGCGCTGCGTTAACTGCGAAAGATTTAAATTATGAAGTAATTTTAATCCTGTGTCAAGCAGCTTAATGCTGAATCTTTCTGACCCGGGTTCCCTGATGCGGGTAAACCCCAAGGGGTGCTGCGAAAGAAAAGTAACTATAGCAAGCCTAAAAAATAAAAGCAAGCTTATTTGAAAAGAAAAAAACAAATGGCATACCTAAATCTGATGAGGTGGGTACGCCCCCATACCTATTCATGCTTAAAACCGCTAAGCTAACACTATTACTCTATTTATATAGTTACTACACACCCATGTCCGAAGATATTCTTATTAATGTTACGCCATTTGAAACCCGCGTTGCACTTGTAGAGCAAGGCCAAGTACAAGAGCTGCATGTAGAACGAAGCATACAGCGCGGCTATGTGGGCAATATTTACTTAGGCAAAGTTGTGCGGGTTTTGCCTGGGATGCAAAGTGCTTTTATTGAAATTGGTCTAGAGCGAGCGGCTTTTATCCATGTGGCGGACCTGCGACAAAATCGCAAGGAGCGCATTGAGGGAACCCCCCCAACGCCGATTGAAAAGCTCCTATTTGAAGGGCAGTCTCTCATTGTCCAAGTCACCAAAGATCCCATCGGAACCAAAGGTGCGCGACTTTCCACGCAAATTAGTATTGCTGGACGCATGTTGGTCTATCTGCCTTATGATCCCCATATTGGCGTTTCGCAAAAAATCGATGATGAGGCATGCCGACAGCGTCTCAAAGAGCGGGTGCAGCAGCTAGCCGGCACAGAGGAAGGTGGATTTATAGTACGTACTCAGGCGGAAATCGCTACTGATGAAGAACTACAAACAGACTGCCTGTATCTAAAAAAGCTATGGGGGATTATTTTACAACGCCTAAAAACGCAAGGGAGCCCTTCTACGCTTTACACCGAGCTGCATTTACACCAACGTATTTTGCGCGATGTTGCTTCCCCTTCTACGGATAAAATTATTGTGGACTCGCGGATGGTGTTTCAGCAGATGAAAGAGTGGGCCGAAGTCTACACCCCAGCCTTGGTCGACAAAATCCATCACCATAGCGGTAGCCGCCCCCTATTCGATACAGTACGTGCCGAAGAGGAAATCCAACGAGCCTTATCTAGACGTGTAGATTTAAAATCTGGTGGATATTTAATTATTGATCAAACAGAAGCGCTCACGACGGTAGACGTCAATACAGGTGGCTATGTAGGCGGCAGGAATTTTGGTGACACAATCTTTAAGACAAACCTAGAAGCTACTGTTGCCATCGCCCGTCAGTTACGCTTACGCAACCTAGGTGGCATTATTATTCTGGACTTCATCGACATGGAAAACCCAGAACACCGAGAGTCTGTGCTTGACGAATTACGTAATGCGGTAGCAAAAGACCGCACCCGCATTACGATTAGCGGTTTTAGCCAGCTAGGTTTGGTTGAAATGACCCGAAAGCGCACACGCGAGTCGCTGTCGAATTTACTTTGTGAGCCTTGCCCCACCTGCCAATCTCGTGGCTCGGTGTTAACCGCAAGAAGCGTGTGCTATGAGATCCTAAGAGAAATTCTGCGAGAGGCAAGGCAGTTTAACCCGAAAGAGTTTCGTATCCTTGCCTCTCAAGACGTGGTGGATTTGTTTTTAGAGGAAGAAAGCCAGCATCTTGCTCAAACAGGCGATTTTATAGGGAAGCCTATTTCGCTTGAGGTAGATGCCATGTATTCCCAAGAACAATACGATATTATTTTGTTTTAGAGGGAATGCCTTGGGGGCAACGATCCGGTTTAGCCAAAGCTTGAAGCACCCCCGAAATCAAGGGGGCATTTTTCGCATAATAGCTATATCCCACCACACCTAGCTTACCTGTTGCGTAAGCCGTTAAATCTAGCATGACTTGATCTTTTAAATCGGTAGCCCCCGCTGGCCCATATCGCACCGTGGCAAAGTGTACTTGCAAAGGATCTTTTGTAAATGAGTACTCTATATCACATACTTGTGCATGCAAGTAAAGGCGTCGCTGTACGGTCGGCAAGTCCATATAGATAGGTGTGTCATGGTGCTCATAAATGGGTTTACGCAAATCAAACTCTCGCAAACCGGTATCTGTCGTAGCCATACAGCCGCTCATACCAACCGCCAAGGCTATCAGAGCCAATCGCATTTTTTTCATCTTTTTCCCTTAAGTGGTAGCAAACTGCATTTCGTAAAGATTGGCATACACGCCCTGCTGTGCCAGAAGTTCATCATGCGTACCAGACTCTACAATCTGACCCTCGTCCAAGACAATGATCCGATCTGCATTTTTAACTGTGGATAATCGGTGAGCAATCACTAATGTACTACGATTGCTCATGAGTCGCTCTAAAGAGAGTTGCACCTGACGCTCGGACTCGTTATCCAAAGCTGAAGTGGCCTCATCTAAAATTAAAATTGGAGCGTTTTTTATCAAAGCACGTGCAAT
The DNA here is from genome assembly GCA_012518715.1 of Alcaligenaceae bacterium. Classification (GTDB taxonomy): domain Bacteria; phylum Pseudomonadota; class Gammaproteobacteria; order Burkholderiales; family Burkholderiaceae_B; genus Paenalcaligenes; species Paenalcaligenes hermetiae. The sequence continues at coordinate 2,911 of JAAYRP010000002.1, forward strand.
AGCTAAGCGTTGGCGCTGTCCCCCTGAAAGGTTCCCGGCCTTTTCCCCTACTTGTGTATGAATACCTTCGGGTAAGGAACGCACAAACTGTGCTAAGTTAGCGGCCTCTAGGGCTTCCCAAACCTTTTCCTCGGGAACATCGGCATAAGCACCATACGCTACATTATCCTTGATACTACCCTCGAAAAGCACCACATCCTGACTTACAAAGGATTGATGTAAGCGCAAAGAGTGAAGCTGCAGCGCAGAGGCAGGCATATCATCGATAAAGATTTCCCCTTCTGTAGGCTCCACAAAGCGCGGCAACATATTAGCAAGTGTAGTTTTACCACTGCCTGAGCGCCCCACTAACGCCACTGTTTGTCCAGGATGAATGGTAAATGACACATCACGAATAGTGAGTTTGTCTTGGTTAGGATAACGGTGTGAGATATGGCGAAACTCGACTTTACCATGGATAGGGGTAGCCAGCTGCTGGGCTCCCGTGTCCGCTTCAGGCTCGTAATCCACTAAAGCAAATACACTCTCTGCAGCAGCCAACATTTTTTGCACGGTACCTGTGATATTCGCTAAACGACGAATCGGATCAAACAACTGGACTAACGCCGCCATAAAAGCAGCAAACCCCCCCACCGTTAGCCCTTTAGCCGTGGCTTGATACAACGCAACCGCTATGACAGCCGCTACCGCAATAGAAATAAAGAATTGCGTAATCGGCGATAGAGCAGCGCTTGCGCTAGCCGCTCGCATGGCAAAGCGACGTATACGACCATTCACATACTGAAA
>JAAYRP010000017.1 GCA_012518715.1 Alcaligenaceae bacterium
GATTAATAACACGGCCACCCCCATATCACGCCGTAGCGTATCGATGAGGGCCTGCAGCTCTTTTTTTTCTTGTGGATTTAATCCCGCTGCCGGCTCATCAAGTAACAATAAACGTGGCTGCGTAATCATACAGCGTGCGATCTCCAAACGGCGTTGATGCCCATAAGCCAAATTGCCTGCCTCTCGATTGGCATAAGCACGCAAATCCATAAAATCCAACCATTTGGCTGCTGCTTCTTGTGCTTGTGCCTCTGAGCGCCGATATGCCGGTGTTTTCAGTAAACCACCAAGCAAACTCGTATTAAGCTGTTGATGCTGAGCCACGAGTAGATTTTCTAAAACGGTCAGCTGCTTAAACAAGCGCACATTCTGAAACGTACGCACTACCCCTTTTTGAGCGACTTTGTGACTAGGCATCCCATGAATAGGTGTATTTTCTAGCGTAATTTGTCCAGCAGTCGGTTTATAAAAACCACTGATGCAGTTAAAAACCGTGGTTTTACCTGCCCCGTTGGGCCCAATGATGGCAAACACCTGATGGGGTTGTACCTCAAAACTGACAGCGTCTACCGCTAACAACCCACCAAAGCGCATGGTTAGATCCTGAACCGATAAAATCGCACTCATGCTTTTAACTCCACATGGGGTCGCTTAACAGGTAATAAGCCCTGAGGACGCCACACCATCATGACCACCATTACCAAACCAAAAATTAACATACGATACTCTGCAAACTGACGCGCTATCTCTGGGACTACCGTCAACAGTATGGCTGCTAAAATCACCCCTAGTTGCGATCCCATCCCCCCTAGAACCACAATAGCCAAAATCAGCGCAGATTCGATAAATGTGAATGACTCAGGATTCACTAGCCCTTGCCGCGCCGCAAAAAAAGCGCCCCCAAATCCAGCAAACATCGCCCCAATAGTAAAAGCCGATAGTTTAATCCCCGTTGGATTTAACCCCAACGAGCGGCAAGCAATCTCATCCTCGCGCAAGGCCTCCCAAGCACGACCGATTGGCATACGAATCAAGCGATTCGACACAAACAGCGTGATCAATGCCAAAATCAGCGCCAATAAATAAAGATAAATGATCACATCCACATTATTAAATTTCCAGCCCATGAGCTCATGGAAAGTCATCTGCCCCTCGGGAGCACGACGAGCTAATACATAACCAAACACCGTTGGTTTAGGTATCCCTGAAATCCCATCAGGACCGCCGGTAATAGGGTATAAGTTAATTAATAATAAGCGGATAATTTCCCCAAAGCCTAAAGTCACGATGGCTAAATAATCCCCACGCAGGCGCAAAACAGGAAAGCCCAGTAAATAGCCAAACAATGCTGCCATTGCCCCTGCTGCGGGCAATGAGGCCCAAAAACCCCATCCCGCCCAGTAATACAGGAGCGCATAGGTATATGCGCCCACAGCATAAAAACCAACAAAGCCTAAATCTAATAGCCCCGCAAAACCCACGACAATGTTAAGCCCGAGGCCAAGCATGACATAAATCAGTACGAGGGTAGCGATGTCAATTTCCGCTCGCCCTGAAAAAAATGGCCAGATTAAAGCGCCAATAATAATAAAGAACAGCGCTACTTGCCGCGTTTTATCATTAAGGCGTGGCAAACTAAAACTTTGTTGACGTTTAGCTAATAGGGATAAAAGGGAGGGCCGTATTAATTGGAATACAAACACCAAGCCCATACCCCAAAAAATCATTGGCCAATCAGGTTGCAAGGTGGTTTGCATGCCCACCCGTAAAATTTGAAAACCAAAAATCGGCGCAATGATTACCCCAGCCAACAACGCCGCAAAAAAAGCATGTTGAATTCGCTTGGCCATTACACCTTCTCCACTTCCGGTTTACCTAAAAGGCCCGTTGGTCTAAACAAGAGAATCAACACTAGCAACGCAAATGCCACGATATCTTTGTATTGGGAAGAGATATACGCCGCTGCAAAGGTTTCAGCAAGCCCTAGTAACACCCCCCCAAGCATCGCGCCAGGAATACTGCCGATACCTCCTAGTACTGCTGCCGTAAACGCCTTGATGCCAGCAATAAATCCGATAAAAGGGTTTAGCTTTCCAATTGCTAATGCAATCAATACCCCGCCCACTGCCGCTAACATCGCACCAATAATAAAGGTAAAGGAAATAATACGACTTGTATCTATACCCAGTAAATTTGCCATTCCTAGATCTTGGGAACAGGCACGTGAGGCTCGACCTATACGTGAGTATTTAATAAATACAGTCAAAGCCACCATCAACACCACAGTGGTCACAATAATCAAAATACGCGCGTAGGGCGCATTAAATACAAAACTCTCGCCCAGTGAAAGCTGCAGTGAACCTGACACCAAGTTAGGCACGGCCATATCACGCGCCCCCTGACCCAAAGCCACCCAGTTTTGCAAGAAAATCGACATCCCAATGGCAGAGATTAACGGCACCAAACGAGGACTACCACGCAAAGGGGCATAAGCCACTTTTTCTACCGCAAAACCATAGGCTGCCGTCACTGCCGCCGCCACCAGCAGCATAATCAGCACAATCAGCAAAACGGGTAAACCCGAGTTCATGCCAATCGCAGAAAGGGTAACCAAACCCGTATAGGCGCCAATCATATAAATTTCACCATGGGCAAAGTTAATCATGCCGATGATGCCATAAACCATGGTGTAACCAATAGCAATCAGCGCATAAATGGCGCCTAATGACAGCCCATTAAAGAGCTGTTGCACAAGCTGAGGAAGTAAATCCGACATATGAGCGGTCCCAAAAAGCGGATGATGGCAGCAACAAAGCAACGCCAGAACAACATAAATAAAGGGCTGTTGTCTCTTGTACTAAGAGGCAACAGCCAATAAGACATAGGGTATTTTGTGACAAGTCACGCCAACTTGTCACTACGTAATAGCCCTAGCGCTCCCCATATCTATTGATCTATACCAGTTATTGATTACTGGGGTTAGCTAAGTTCCACATTAATGCGCGGAATGGAGCCAACATAAAAGTGTTTAAACACAACTTAACCGCCAAGTCACCTAAGAGCAGTGTTTGCCATGGCATACTCGTACCAGCAAACGCCACACTAAAGAAGACAAAGGTATCCAGCGTGGCGCCTGCCACCCCCCCCACAAATGGTGCTTGCCACCAAGTGCGGTGACGTAAGCGGTCAAACACATAAATATCACAAAGCTGTGCTACTAAAAAAGCGCTGCCCGATGCCAGAGCAATGCGTGGTGTGGCCACAAAAGCAGAAATCACTAACGCAGCCACAAAACCAAAATAAGCCACGCGCCGCGCCGCCTGTGGCCCAAAACGACGATTTAGCACATCAGCGACGAGAAAAGCGATGGGGTAACTCACTGCCCCCCATGTCAACCAGTTATTAATGGGGTACTGCACCATCACATTCGATGCCACGACAATGAGAATCATGAGCAATACTGCAATGGCTTGTTGACGGGGAGTCATGGGTTCAAAACGAAGGGTTGCCATGAAAATCCTTATGAGTAATGTTGCGCGAGTTCTGCGGCACGCTGTTTAGCTGCATCCATCGCTTGTTGCACAATAGTTGAAAAATTCTGATCTTTAAATACAGCTAAAGCCGCTGCTGTAGTCCCGCCCTCGGAGGTCACATTTTCTCGAAGTTGCGCTAGCGGCAAGGGCGATAAAGCCGCTAATTCTGTGGCGCCTTTTACGGTAGCAAAAGCCAGCTTTTTAGCTTGCTCCAAAGATAAGCCTTGTACTTGTCCGGCTTGAATCAAAGACTCCAAAAACAAAAACACATAAGCAGGACCGCTACCCGATAAAGCCGTGACCGCATCAATGGCTTCATCATTGTCTACCCATACATACTCGCCCACCGTTTTAAATAAATATTCCGCCACTGCTTTATCGTCCTCGTCAACGGCATCCAATGCCAGCAACCCGGTCATACCGCAACCGATTAACGCTGGCGTATTAGGCATGCAACGAATAACACGCTGATGCGGTTGATCCTCAAACCCGAGTCGCTCAGCGATAGCTGTTGCCGTAATCCCAGCGGCCACACTAATGATTAATGTGTCTGGCTGAATAAAGGGCTGACATTGTTGCAGGACTTTTTTCATGTGCTGTGGCTTGACGGCCAACACCCAAATCCGATAGTGCGCCAGTTGGGCTTGTGGCATCTCTGCCGTATGCGTGCCCTGCTGCTGCCACTTTTCTCGAACCTGCTCATTTGGGTCTATAACCAAAATATCTTCGGCAGCACAACGCTTACCGATCAGTCCTGCTGACAAAGCCGAAGCCATGTTGCCGCCACCAATAAACGCCAACGTTATAGTATGTTTTTGATTTATCATAAAAAAATCTCAGTCCTACACGGTAAACTCAACAATAATGCAAGTGTATTTGATTTAATAAGATTGACCAAACCACTATTTACTGGGTACAGTCACGCCAATGTAATAAACAAGTCATATGCTTAAATGCATTTCTGATATAACAAGCTGGCTTGTTCATTCCGTACACACAACAGGAGAACGCATATGCGTAAATCAACCTTTACCTTATCTGTAGCGGCCCTTATCGCCATGATGGGTACAGCCCATGCCGCAACAGACATTCAGTTTTGGCACTCCATGGAAGGCGCACTTGGGGACCGAATCAACGAACTGGTTGAGGCCTTTAATAAAAGCCAATCCGACTACGAGGTCAAGCCCAGCTACAAAGGTAACTATGGCGAATCCATGAACGCTGGTATTGCCGCTTTCCGTGCAGGTAACGCCCCCGATATTCTACAGGTTTTCGAGGTAGGCACCGCCACCATGATGCACGCCAAAGGGGCGATTCAACCTGTACAAGAGATGTCAGAAAAGGTTGGCAACCCCATTGACCCCAAAGATTTCTTAGGGGCAGTAGCAGGCTACTATTCCTCGAGCGACGGTAAGCTTGTTTCCATGCCGTTTAATAGCTCCACGGCCGTGCTATATTACAACAAAGACGCTTTCAAAAAAGCTGGCTTGGATCCAGAAAACCCACCTAAAACTTGGGAAGAGGTCGCTGAAGCCGGCAAAAAAATCCGTGAAGCCGGTTACGAATGTGGTTACACCACCTCTTGGCCTTCTTGGATTTTACTCGAGAACTTCGCTGCTTGGCATAATGTTCCTTTTGCCAGTGAAAATAATGGCTTTGGTGGCCTAAATGCTCGCTTAGAGATTGATCAGCCTTTATTTGTTAAACACCTAAGCTTTTTAGCCGACATGGCTAAAGAGGGCTCATTTACCTACGGCGGGCGTGGCGACACCTCCAACGCACTATTTACTGCTGGTAAATGTGGCATGTTTACTGGCTCCAGTGGTAACCGCGCTAACATTATCAAAACAGGAAAATTTGAATTTGGTACCACTTCATTGCCTTACTATGCTGACGTAAAAGATGCGCCACAAAACTCAGTTATTGGTGGCGCATCTCTATGGGTGTTTGCCAACAAGTCAGACGAGGTCTACAAAGGGGTAACCGAATTCTTTAAATTTATCTCTAGTCCTGAACAAGCCGCCGCTTGGCACCAAAACACGGGTTATGTGCCTGTAACCAATGCCGGCTACGAGCTCACCAAAGACTCTGGCTTTTATGAGAAAAACGTAGGTGCTGACGTGGCAGTTAAGCAGCTTGATGCCCAAACCACCGAACACTCACGCGGTATCCGTTTAGGCTATTTACCTCAAATTCGTGACATTGAAGACGGTGAAATGGAAAAAATCTTCGCCGGCCAAATCAGTCCCGAAGAGGGGTTAAAAAATATGGTTAAACGCGGTAATGAGTTATTAGAACGCTTTGAGAAAAGTGTAAAGTAACAGCTTAATGCTGTCGTTTAGACTACAATTCATACCGGAATGGGGGTGATCCCCTCATTCCGGTATTTGCTTTTTTCTCTTTTACCATTCAAAGACGCTTAATCGCGGTCTTTATTTTTTATCAATTTCCTATGGAAAAGCGTGTCGTTTTTAACCATAAAACGCTGCCCTATTTACTGCTTGCGCCTCAACTGGCGATTACAATCATTTTTTTCTTTTTGCCTGCGGGTCAAGCATTGTGGCAGTCGTTTCATCTGGAAGACCCTTTTGGGCTGAGCTCCAGTTTCGTGGGTTTAGATAATTTCAGAGAGCTGTTTTCACAACAAGCCTATCTGAACTCATTTAAAATCACGGCCAAGTTCTCTCTATTAGTCGCTGTTGCTGGGCTGGCGATCTCCCTATTGCTAGCGGTACTCGCTAACCGCGTGATTCGCGCCGCGGCTTTTTATAAAACCATGCTCATCTGGCCTTATGCCGTCGCAACGGCTGTTGCAGGGGTTTTATGGCTCTTTATGTTCTCACCATCGGTGGGGATTATTGCCGTATTTTTATTTGAGCTCGGTATTGCCTGGAACCCTCGCCTAGATGCTGATGATGCCATGCTCTTGGTGGTGATGGCCTCTGTCTGGAAACAAATCTCTTATAATTTTTTGTTTTTTCTTGCAGGCTTACAGGCCATTCCTCGCTCACTGATTGAAGCGGCTGCCATTGACGGTGCCGGCCCCATGCGTCGTTTTTGGTCCATTGTTTTTCCCTTATTATCACCGACCACATTTTTCCTATTGGTGGTTAACGTCATTTACGCCTTCTTTGATACCTTCGCTATCATTGATGTCATGACACAAGGTGGCCCAGGCGAAAGCACATCGATTTTGGTATACCGCGTTTATAACGTTGGGTTCCGTGGGTTGGATTTAGGGGCTTCTGCTGCTCAATCCGTGATTTTGATGCTCATTGTGATAGCGCTAACTGTAATCCAGTTCCGCTACATTGACCGTCGTGTGAATTACTAGGTCCAGTTATGATTGAACGACGTCCTTTACTTGACTTCTTTAGTCATTTTATTTTGTTACTTGGGGTGGCAGTGATTGCGTTCCCCTTGTACATCACCTTTGTCGCTTCTACGCAATCTGCAGTAGAAGTCGCCCAAGCCCCTATGTCTTTGCTCCCAGGCGAGCACTTTTGGTCTAACTACAAAGAAGCGCTCTTTGGTGCGGCGGGCAGTAACGCTCCCCCTGTTGCCCGCATGTTGTTAGTCAGCAGTATCATGGCAATCACCATTGCCGTAGGCAAAATCATTATCTCCATGCTCTCCGCTTTTGCGGTGGTGTATTTTCGCTTTCCGCTGCGCATGGTATTTTTCTGGATGATTTTTGTCACGCTTATGCTACCTGTAGAGGTGCGTATCGCCCCCACTTTTAAAGTCGTTGCCGATTTGGGCCTCTTAAACAGCTACGCAGGTTTAACTTTGCCGTTAATCGCTTCGGCCACCGCCACCTTTTTATTTAGGCAGTTTTATCTCACCATTCCTGACGAGTTGGTCGAGGCCGCACGCATCGATGGCGCTGGTCCCATGCGCTTTTTTAAAGACATTCTTTTGCCTTTATCTAAAACCAGTATTGCGGCGCTATTTGTGATTCAGTTTATTTATGGCTGGAACCAATACCTCTGGCCCTTAATTATCACAACTGAAGAACATATGTACCCGATTGTGATCGGTATCAAGCGTTTAATTTCCGGTGGTGATAGTGTCACCCAATGGAATATCGTTATGGCAACCGCCATGCTAGCCATGATTCCACCCGCTTTGGTGGTCATGCTTATGCAAAAATGGTTTGTTAAAGGTCTGGTCGACTCAGAAAAATAAGACCGCTGCACAGGAATAACAGTAATTATGGCAACCTTAACTTTTAATCAAGTCACCAAAGTCTACCCGGGTAATATCGAAGTCATTCATGGCATTGATATGCAGGTTCAAGATGGCGAATTTGTGGTCATTGTGGGCCCTTCTGGCTGCGGTAAGTCTACTCTGATGCGCATGGTCGCCGGACTAGAAAGCATCACCAGCGGCACCATCGAGATTGATGGTAACGTCGTTAATACCTTAGAGCCCGCTGAGCGGGATATCGCTATGGTATTCCAAAACTATGCGCTCTACCCTCATATGAGTGTGTATGACAACATGGCCTATGGGTTAAAAATCCGCAAATTCAGCAAAGAGGAAATCCGAGAGCGTGTCAATGTGGCCGCACAGATTCTCGAGCTCTCGCATCTACTTGATCGTCGCCCGCGTCAGCTTTCTGGTGGACAGCGTCAACGCGTCGCCATGGGGCGTGCTATTGTGCGTGAACCCAAGGTTTTCTTATTTGACGAGCCACTTTCAAACCTAGATGCTAAGTTGCGGGTACAAATGCGTTTGGAAATTCAACGCTTGCACCAACGCCTTAAAACCACCAGCCTCTACGTCACTCATGATCAAGTCGAAGCCATGACCTTGGCACACCGTATGATTGTGATGAACAAAGGGGTCGCAGAGCAAATTGGTACTCCTATGGAGGTTTTTGAAAAGCCCGCCTCTACCTTTGTCGCTAGTTTTATCGGCTCGCCACCGATGAACTTAATTCCTGTACATATTGATCAACAGGGTACAGTTTACAATGATAGAAACATGGCTTTGCATTTTCCTTCTCATTTAATTGCACCCGCGCTCTATGGCAAATCAGTTATTTTAGGGATTCGTCCTGAGCATATTGCTTTACACCAAGCCGGACTGCCTATGGAAATCGAAATGATCGAGATTTTAGGCTCAGAACAGCTGATTCACGGTCGTAATGGCGATCATACGCTTGTTATCCGTACCCCTACAGAGAGCACTCGTGATAACCCATTACAAGTTGGTGAGTCCATTCAAATTGGTCTTAACGAGGATTATCAACTGCATTGGTTTGATGCCAACACTACGAAACGTATTGAAATATAAACAAATCGTGTAAATAACAAGCACAAAAAAGCCCCCAAAAAACACATTTTGGAGGCTTTTATGACGACTAATAAAACATCACTCTTCAAATCGCTTTAAATCAAAATACTGACTCGTTCCTGTAGAAGGACGGCTTTCCGCAGTTTCCAGATTATCTACCTCTTCTTGCCCTTGTCCCAACAAAATAGGTGCCACCTGCCCGTGATTCTGTGCACGTTTTTGCTCGTACTCAGCGGCAATCTCACGTAAACGTGCCGCCAAACGAGTATTTTTATTCGACTGGGCCCAGTCCGCTGCAGACAGTTTTGTCACACTCAATGTGGTTGGATCCGCCCCCTGCTCTAAAAGCAGGTTCACTAGTTTTGCACTGCCTGAGCGCGCTGCCATCATTAAAGGTGTGGTTCCATCCGGTGCTGGAGCATTCACCAAAGCCCCATGCTGCAATAATAACTGCGCCATCGCGATTTGTTTTTTAGAAGCCGCATAGTGCAACGGCGTCCAGCCTAAACGGTTCACTTGTGCACCTTGCTGAATAAGCGCTTGCGCCCGTTCGGTTTGCCCCATAATGGCTAGGTACATCAATGGGGTTTCATCATTAGCATTGGTTATATTGGGCTCAAACTGGCGATGCTGGCGCAATAACTCATATACATCCCACGCTTCATTTTGTATCGCCCACATCACCACTGGTTGTTGCTCACGGCTTTTAATATTGGGGTCTACCCCCTGAGCTAAATAGCGCGTAACCGCCGCCGTTTTATTATTTTGCACCTCTAACCAAAAACCATCATCCACTGCATAGCTCGTGCTAAAACTAAAAGCAAAAATAAGTCCAATACCAATTTTTTGTAATGGTTTGATCATGGCTGAGCCTTTGTAAAAAGTTGATAAAAATTATGCGTTGTCTGGTCCGCAATCTGTGCTGCCGGTACCCCACGCAATTGGGCAATACACTCCGCCACATGCACCACCAAAGCAGGATGATTCATTTTTCCACGATGCGGCACCGGCGCCAAATACGGGGAATCGGTTTCAATCAATAATCGATCCAAAGGCACTTTTTGTGCTACCTCGTGCACTTGTTTTGCACTTTTAAACGTCACAATACCTGATAATGAGATATATAACCCCAGATCCAGCGCTTTTTTAGCCGCCGTCCAGTCTTCACTAAAACAGTGCATAACACCACCACTTTGCTCCACCTCGCCCTCACGTAAAATGGCGAGCGTGTCAGCAATAGCTTGGCGTGTATGTACAATCACGGGTAGTCCAGTATCTTTACTAACTGCTAAGTGCAAAGCAAACCGTTCACGCTGCCAATCCAAAGGCTCTTGCAAACGATAATAATCCAAACCCGTTTCACCAATAGCGATCACTTTTTCATGTTGTGCACGCTCAAAAAGCTCAGCATAAGTCGGCTCTGGCACCTGATCATAACCAGGATGCACGCCAACAGACGCATAAAACTCGGGGTAAGCCTCTACCACTTGCATTAAACGCGGCCAGTCTTCTAAACAAACACTTACTACTAAGGCACGTGTGACCTGATTATGCTGCATCGCTTGGCGCAAAGACGCCATATCTTGGGCTAAATCAGGAAAATCCACATGACAATGCGAATCAATATACATAATTGGTATCAATGAATAAAACTGTGAATGACACGCTCTAATGCGGTGTGTACCCATAGTTTAGCGTTTAATGGGTGTTCACTATGCTGCTTTTGTGTGAGCAACCATTTCCACTGTTGCTGCAGACGTAGCGCATGACTACGTTGGCTTAGTTGCTGAGTACTCACTTGCAAATCAGGGTAATAACGTACCGGCTGCCCATAACACGCCAAAAGCAAATCCACATACCAGCGCTGTAATACAGTTAGCCATTGCGTCGCCGGCTCTTTTTCTATTTCCGACGCTAAGGCAATAATGGCTTGCTCTTGTCCTTTAAGCAGCGTATTTTGCAGCTGTTCCAACCAGTCTGGGTAGGGTTTGGACATTTGCTGCGCTAAACGATACGCGGCCAAAGGGGCGCCCCCGGCAGCGGCTAACCAAGCCTCTGGCGTTTGTACCATCTGTGCTTGTAGCCAAGCTAAACTTGTCGTGTGGTCTGGGGTACTTAAAGGCAAGCGCCGACAACGCGAGACAATCGTTGGCAACAACTGCTGATAGCGATCCGCCACCAGTAAAAATACGGTATGAGTGGGCGGCTCCTCTAGAATTTTTAGCAGTGCATTAGACGATACTGGATTTAAGGCTTCGGCCGGATACAGTACAGCCACCCGATACCCACCGCGGTGCGTAGCAGTATTAAACCAATCCGTTAACGCCCGTAATTGCTCAACACGAAGCCATTTAGAGGGGGTTTTACTATCAATCATTGGATCATCGGGGTTTTCTATGGCGGCGACGGCATCCGGGCGCACCCAACGCAAATCCGGATGATTTCCTGACTGTACCCATTGGCAAGCATCACATTGACCACATGCTAAAAACGACTGTGGCTGCTCACAAAGCAAAGCCGCCGCTCCCGCTTTAGCAAACTGGGTTTTGCCTATTCCTGCTAAGCCATGAATGAGCCAAGCATGGGCAAAACGCTCTCGCTGCTGCAACCAGCGTTGCGCCGTCGCGCGTTGCCACGGATAAAACTCCAAAGGACTCATACGTTTTTCCAAGAAAGAATCAAAGCCTCCAGCTGATGCTGTAACTGCGTTTGAATCTGCTGCACACTTTGGCTACTATCAATACAAATAAAGCGCTCTGGTTGTGCTTGCGCACGCTGATGATAAAAGCGTTGCGTGCGGTAAAAAAATGCTTCTTGCTCTTTTTCAAAACGATCTAAAACTCGCCCACTTTGTAAACGTTGGGCAGCAACCGCTAAGGGCAAATCAAATAGCCAGGTACGATCGGGTTGCAAGTCTGGGTGTACCCAGTGTTCCAGTATCTCAATGGCGGTGGCTCCTAGCTGCCTGCCTCCCCCCTGATAAGCATAGCTGGCATCGCTGAACCGATCACAAAGCACCCACTTGCCCGTATTGAGTGCTGGTTGAATCACTGTTTCTATATGCTCATTGCGAGCCGCAAACATCAACAAAGTCTCGGTTTTAAGATGCATCGGCTGATGCAATAATAACTCTCGTAAGCCCTCGCCAAGCTCTGTGCCACCAGGCTCGCGCGTTATGACTACCGGTATACCTGCTTGCTGTATATAGTCAGCCATAAAAGGAATATGGGTGCTTTTGCCAGCCCCATCCACCCCTTCCAGGCTTAAAAATAATCCTTTTTTTTCCGTCATGCTTAGCCACTTCGATTCAAAATATATTTACGTACTGCCCGATTGTGATCGCGCAAGTTTTTGGAGAACTCACTGGTCCCATCACCGCGTGAAACAAAATACAGATAATCATGCTTTTCAGGGTGTAGGGTCGCTAACAAAGCGGCTTTACCAGGACTGGCAATGGGTGTAGGCGGTAATCCCGCTCGCGTGTAAGTGTTCCATGGCGTATCTGTCTGTAGGTCTTTTTTCCGTATACGCCCCTGATACTGATCCCCCATCCCATAAATCACTGTCGGATCCGTTTGCAGCAACATACCAATACGCAAACGGTTAATAAACACCCCTGCTACACGCGCCCTGTCTTCGCCATGACCGGTTTCTTTTTCAACGATAGAAGCTAAGATCAACGCTTCATAAGGGGTTTTTAATGGCAAATCTGGGTCACGACTTTCCCAAAGCTGCTGTAATAACTCTGTTTGCGCCTGGTAGGCACGACGCAAAATATCAAAATCCGTACTACCTGGTACAAACACATATGTATCTGGGTAAAACAGTCCTTCGGGGTGAGTCGCTTGAGCCCCTAAACGCTCCAGTAATTCACTATCACCCACTGTAGTAAGCGTCTGTTTAATATTTGGGTCTGCGGCCAGCTGTTGACGTATACGCTTATAATCCCACCCCTCTACCAAGGTAATACGTGTCTGCATCATATCGCCCTGGACCATACGCTCTAGTAAAGTCCACAAACTATCGCCTTGCACGGCCTCATACGCACCCGCCTGTAGCTGTGTATCTTTTTCCGTTAGGCGTGCCAAAAGAGCAAAATGGTTTTCATCTACAGCGATGCCAGCTTGGCGCATAGTGCGAGCAATGGCTTTAGGTCCAGAGCCAGACTCAATAATGTAGTCCACTCGTTCAGCTTGCATAGGCACAGCACGCCACATCACCCACCACCACACGCCATAGGCACTTGCCAGCGCTAGCAAAAGCGCCAGCAAAAAACTCCCTATGAGAACGCGTTTTTTTTTCATAGCTATTTTTTATTCCTTTCATCACTTAGTGGCATCATTTTAACCCTAAGCCAAGCAAGTTATTATATAGAATCCCTTTTATTTATCTGCGCTGTATTAACATCATGAATCACTCTTTACTCTCTGCTCAATCTGTCTGTCCTCTTTCGCATCTAGCTCTCTGGCATATTACTGGTGCGGACACCTTAGACTTTATGCAGTCTCAGCTAACGAGCTCTGTTAATGATCTCACAGAAAATCAGGCCGTATTAGCAGGGTTTTGTCAGGCTAAAGGACGCTTACAAGCCACCATGCTCGTCTGGCGCGACCCTCAACAGCCCGCGCATTTATACGTGATGATTGATCGCTCCATCGAAGAACAAGTGCGCAAACGTTTATCTATGTTTGTATTACGTGCCAAGGTCAACATCACACCTATACATACGAAGGTCTATGGTGCTCTGCTCCCAGACAGCCCTGGCTTTCAACTGCCTCAAGCGCATTATGCTGTACGTCACGAGCAAGCACTCACATGGATAGCCGCACCCAATGCAAGTGAACAAAGTGCTCGCGCCTGGGTCATTGATTGGGACAATCAAATTCAAGCCGCCGAGCTCTCACCAGCGCATTGGGCTGCTGCCGATATTTATGCCGGTCTGCCTTGGGTACAAGCCCCCATTTACGAAACGTTTTTACCCCAAGATATCAATCTGGATATTATTGGGGGCGTAAATTTCAAAAAAGGCTGCTTTCCTGGGCAAGAAGTGGTGGCTCGTTTGCATTACCGCACTACCGCAAAACGTCGTGCAGCCCTAGGTACATTGGCCATGGATGCCCAAAGCGATATTCGTGCTGGTATGGATATCTTTGCTTGCGACGACCTCGAGCGCCCATGCGGACGTATTATTAATGCAGCATACGACCCACAAGCTCAGTGTTGGGCGCTACTCATGGAAGTCCACATTGAGCAAATTCAAACCCAATCCATTTGTTTGGCCAGCGCTCCGCAAACCGCTATTACCGTCCAAACTTTGCCTTACGGTTGGGAAATCGCTAAATATTGATTTAGCCCTCGCGATTGATCACCATACGCGCCGCCGCACTCAATGTGCGTCGGCGTGTGTTTTTAGTTTGTTGGTTAGCGCGGTGCGCCGCACGACGGCGCCGGGATTCCATCGGGTCAAAAACCAAAGGTCGATAAACCTCGATCCGGTCCCCGGCTTGCAGCCGTGTATCTTGATGGCAGCGCTCCCCAAAAATACCCACAGCTAAATGCTGCGCTTCGGGGTGATCATGAAATAATCGGCTTTGCTCCAAAGCTTCCTGTACGGTCGCACCTGCAGGCAACGTTAAGGTTTGCTGCCAAAGTGTATTTTTTGCCGCAAAAACGATTTCAATTGTTATCATAGTCATAGCTTAGATGTTTGCCTTGAACTAATCATATAAATCCAAGGCTCGGCGCGTAAAGGAGTCAATAAAACTATTTGCTACCCGATTAAAAATGGGGCCAACAACCATTTCAAGGGCGCGACTAGAAAAAGCATACTCCATGACAAACTCCACTTTACACCCCTCATCGCCTAACGCGGTAAAATACCAATCCCCTTTTAAATCAGAAAAAGGGCCATCTACCAGCTGCAAACGTATATGCCTGGGATAATCATGGGTATTTTGGGTGGTAAAGCTTTGTTTAATGCCAGCAATACTGATGGTGACAGAAGCACGCATGCCCTGATCATTTTCTTCATGTACGCAAGCGCCACCGCACCATGGCATGAACTCTGGATAACGCGCCACATCGGCGACCAGATCAAACATTTGAGCAGCAGAATAAGGAACTAAGACGGATCGTTTAACTGTATGCATCGAGTCGGATTAGTAGATAAAATAAATCGATTTTACCTAAGATAGGTGATGAATTCATGAGTATTGTTGAAAATCGTAAAGCGCGTCACGAGTATTTCATCGAAGAACGCTACGAAGCTGGGCTAGTTTTACAGGGTTGGGAGGTCAAAGCCATCCGCAGTGGTCATGTGCAGCTTGCTGAAAGCTACATTGTGATTCGAGATGGCGAAATTTGGGTCATCGGGATGCATATTAGCCCACTTCCAAATGCTTCTACCCATATTGTGCCAGACAGCACTCGCACTCGTAAGCTTTTACTTAAAGCCGAGGAAATCAGCAAGCTCATTGGTCGCGTTGAACAGCGCGGCTACACCCTGGTACCCCTCAACCTTCATTTTAGCCGTGGTCGCATCAAAATGGACATCGGATTGGGCAAAGGGAAAAAGCAACATGATAAACGCGATACTGCGCGCGATCGCGATTGGAAGCGCGAACAAGAACGCTGGCTCAAACACGATACGCGCCGTCGAGACTGATCAATGCAGCTTAATGCGGGGGGCAGAGCGTTTCAGCAATAAGCGCCCTAGCGCTAGACTAAACGTACGCAGCACCCCCAACACGGCAGCATGATGCATCAGGTGTAGGCTCATATACATCATGCGTGCTACCAGGCCCTCTACAAACCAACTTTTCCCTGATAACACCCCCATCAAGCTTCCTACGCCTTTAGAGTGCCCTACGGCCACTAAAGAACCATAGTCTTTATAGGTAAAAGGTGCCGTATGGCTTTGCCCTTTTATTTTTGCGTCCAAAACACGCCGTAAATAATTAGCTTGTTGGTGCGCCACCTGAGCTCGGGCGGGAAGATAAGCATCCTCTCCCACCCATGGCGCTTGCGCACAATCGCCCATTGCATAAATCGACGGGTCCACTGTTTCTAAGCGCTCATTGACCACTAACTGATGAATCCGATTCGTCTCCAGGCCCAGTGTTGTTAAAAACACAGGTGCCTGTATGCCAGCAGCCCATACACACAAGTCCGCCGCATAGCATTCACCATTTTGATCAACCAACTGGTCTGCTTGTACCTGTGTTACGCGCACGCCTGTGCGTACCGTAATCCCACGATCATGCAATAACTGTGTGGCACGTGCAGACAACTCGGGGGGTAATGCCGCCAAAATACGGTCGGCCCCTTCGATAAGAGTGATGGATAAATGTCGTTCAGGCGTAAAAGTATTTGCGCCATAAAAATGTAAGCTTGCCACGGCTTCGGTTAGCTCTGCGGCTAATTCCACCCCTGTTGCTCCACCTCCAACAATAGCAATACGTACCGGCTCAGCCGTTGTATCCACCGCTGTGGTGCCTTGATGTTGTGTTAGCGCATGAAGCAACTGCATGCGAAAATGCTCAGCCTGTGCTGTGGCATCCAACGTAATAGCATGCTCAGCCGCACCAGGAGTATTGAAAAAATTAGACTTGCTCCCCACAGCTATCACCAATGTGCCATACGCGATGGTACGTGCGGGAAAAAGTGTTTGCCCGGCCTCATTTTGTGCTGCCGCAACATGAATAATTTTCTTTTCTCTGTCCAGTCCTTCTAAAGCACCTAAAATAAATGTAAAGTGACAATCACGGGCTAACATAAAATATGACAAGCCCTCGCGATGAATATCCAGTGTGCCCGCCGCCACCTCATGTAAAGAAGGCTTCCAGATATGATCGGTGTCCTTATCTACCAAATACACCTTATCAGGCCCATGCTTACGCCCTAACTTGGCGGCTAACTCTAACCCCCCCGCACCACCACCAATAATCACTATAGGTGTGACTGTATTCACTCGCAACTCCTTTTCTTTATATTTCATTGCTTTTTATTATGCGGCATTGAAAAGCTCTTGCCTAGCAGCAAACGTAAATAGCCACCTCGTACGAGGTGGCTATTACCTACAGAATAAGCGCTTTAGCTTTTTATTTTGCTAAACGCTGCCAAGTATCTACAACCGTATCTGGGTTCAAGGAAATAGATATAATTCCCTCGTCACGTAACCATTCGGCTAGATCAGGGTGATCACTTGGACCTTGACCACAAATCCCCACGTATTTACCCGCTTTACGACATGCTTGAATGGCACGGCTTAGCATGAATTTTACCGCCGCATCACGCTCGTCAAAATCATCGGCTAATAGCTCCATACCGGAATCTCGGTCTAAGCCCAAAGTCAACTGCGTCATATCGTTAGAACCGATGGAGAAACCATCAAAATACTGTAGGAACTCGTCGGCTAAGATAGCATTAGAGGGAACTTCGCACATCATGATTAGGCGCAATCCATTTTTACCGCGCTCTAAACCGTTTTCTGCTAATAAGTTCACCACTTTTTCTGCTTGCGTTAAGGTACGCACAAAAGGCACCATAATTTCTACGTTAGTGAGCCCCATCTCATCGCGTACTTTTTTCAACGCCTCACATTCCATACGGAAACACTCTTGGAAGTCCTCAGAAATGTAACGTGCGGCACCACGGAACCCTAGCATCGGGTTCTCTTCCTCGGGCTCGTAGCGTGATCCACCCACCAATTTGCGGTATTCATTCGACTTAAAGTCTGACATACGCACAATGACGGTTTTTGGATAGAATGCCGCTGCTAGTGTTGCCACCCCTTCGGCCAGTTTTTCCACAAAAAACGCACGCGGGCTCGCGTAGCCACGAGCGGCGGACTCTACGGCTTTTTTCAGATCAGCATCCACATTGGGGTAATCTAATACCGCTTTGGGGTGAATCGCAATGTTGTTGTTAATGATGAACTCTAAACGCGCTAAGCCAACACCATCATTTGGGATTTGTGCAAAATCAAACGCGAGTTGTGGGTTACCCACGTTCATCATGACCTTCATGCCAATCTCGGGCATTTCCCCCCAGCTAACCTCTTCGATTTCGGTTTCGAGTAGGCCATCATAAATACGACCTTCGTCCCCTTCGGCACATGACACAGTAACCTCTTGGCCCTCTTTGAGCACATCGGTTGCATCGCCACAGCCTACCACCGCAGGGATACCTAGTTCACGTGCAATAATTGCGGCGTGACATGTGCGCCCACCACGATTTGTCACAATCGCAGACGCCAGTTTCATCACGGGCTCCCAATTTGGATCGGTCATATCCGTAACAAGTACATCACCGGCTTGAACATGATGCATTTCGCTGGCATCACCCACTAAGCGGACTTTACCTGAACCGATTTTTTGCCCAATCGCACGCCCTGTTACTAGGACTTCGCCGGTGGCTTTGAGCTTATAACGCTCTTGAACATCACTGTTGCCTAATTGGGATTTAACGGTTTCCGGACGCGCTTGCAGGATATAAATCTTGCCATCAATACCATCACGACCCCACTCGATATCCATAGGGCGCTCATAGTGTTTTTCAATAATCATGGCATAGCGCGCTAGCTCAATGACCTCATCATCAGTCAATGAGTAACGGTTACGCTCAGAGACTGGAACTTCGACAGTACGTACGGCTTCGCCGCTTTCACGCTTTTCGTCAAATTCCATGCGTAGGAGTTTGGAGCCAATACGACGGCTAATAATGGCATCATGTCCAGCAGCCAATGAAGGCTTAAAGACATAAAATTCGTCTGGGTTAACAGCACCCTGTACAACCGTTTCGCCCAAACCATAAGCTGAGGTGATAAAGACAACGTCTTTAAAGCCAGACTCGGTATCAATGGTAAACATGACCCCAGAGCTGCCTTTATCCGAGCGCACCATACGCTGAACCCCAGCAGAGATGGCCACGTCTTCGTGCGCAAAACCTTTGTGAACACGATAGGAAATCGCACGGTCGTTGTATAAAGAAGCAAACACAAGGTGGATTTTTTCTAAGACATCATCAATACCCACCACGTTAAGGTAACTTTCCTGTTGCCCGGCAAAAGACGCATCGGGTAAGTCTTCAGCTGTTGCCGAAGAACGCACTGCAAAAGAACCTTTGCCATCCGCATCAAGCTTGGCAAATGCCTCACGGATTTGTTGCTCAAGCTCAGCAGGGAAAGGGGTTTCGATGATCCACTGGCGGATTTGTGAGCCGGCCTCGGCTAAAGCACGCACATCATCGGGGTCCAGTGTTGCTAAGCGGTCTTCAATACGCTTATCGAGATTGTCGGCACGTAAAAACCGACGGAATGCTTCTGCCGTGGTGGCAAAACCACCTGGTACCCGCACTCCAGCAGAAGAAAGCTGGCTAATCATCTCGCCCAAAGAGGCGTTTTTACCACCCACAATTTCGACGTCTGTCATGCGCAGCGTCTCGAAAGGCAATACATAAGACATAAAAGTCACCTTAAAAGAATAAAAAGCAAGTTTGTGTAATACATTAAGGCTTATGATTAAAATGTATTAGGCAAACCTGCCTTGATTAGCAACGCGATGGTTGGTACTCTTTGCGATTGTACCGTTTATCGCCTTTGTGTGTACTTTAATATGACTAATTCCCCTATAGAGCGTACTGTTTTTGTGGTTTCTGATAGTACAGGCATTACTGCCGAAACCTTCAGCCACTCGGTTTTATCACAGTTTCAGCAATTTGAGTTCCAAGCCGTACGGGTTCCTTTTATTGATACCATCGAAAAAGCCCAGGACGTCACCGCCCGCATCAACCGTTGTTTTGAAGAAACAGGAGTTAAACCACTGGTATTTAGCACACTGGTTGACCCAAAAATGGCACGTGTTGTAGGTTCGGCAAATTGTATTTTCATGGATTTGTTTGGTAGCTTTGTGCGCCACATCGAGCGAGCTTTAGGTGTAAAAGCGGATCGCTCCGTTGGACGCTCACACAGCAATGTCATGTCTAAACAATACAGCAACCGTATCGAGGCCATTAATTTCAGTTTGGCTCATGATGATGGCCAGCTCGTCAATGGCCTCGAACAAGCTGATGTGATTTTAGTAGGGGTTTCGCGCTGTGGCAAGACACCTACTAGCCTCTATTTAGCCATGCAATACGGGGTCAAAGCGGCAAACTACCCACTGATCCCAGATGACTTTGAACGCGGCGCTTTACCGGCCTCTCTAGTGCCCTATAGAAAAAAACTTTTTGGTTTATCTATTCACCCTGAGCGTTTAGCCGAAGTACGACACGAACGCCGCCCAAACAGTACCTATGCTTCATTAAAACAATGTATTAACGAGGTTGCCGAAGCGGAACGCTTAATGCGCTTAGAAAATATCCCATGGCTCTCTACCACTACACGCTCTATTGAAGAAATCTCCACCAAAATCTTAGATGAGGTCGGACTCAACAAACGTATTTATTAATTAACTCCTTGCTGACGGCGGTGCTCAAATAAACACACCGCTGCAGCCACGGCCACATTCAATGACTCCACTGCTGTACTCTGGGGAATAAACACCGCTTGAGAGGCCGTCTGCAGCAACGCCGGTGCTACCCCCTGACCTTCATTACCAAAGGCCCACGCCACCTTTGGTGGTAATTTCATGGTGTATAAGGACTGCGCTTGTTCTAGGGCCGTGACATAAAGAGGAACACGCAATCGTTCTAAAAAATCATCAATGCTCACATTCTCATAGAGCTGTAACGCAAAATGTGCCCCTTGAGCGCTACGTAACACTTTTTGTGACCAGACCGCCGCGCACCCCGACGATAAGTACACGGCATCAATCCCAGCTGCAGCAACCGTACGTAATAATGTGCCTACATTGCCTGGATCTTGAACCCGATCTAGATAGACACAGCTATGATGTATCGTCTGCCCTAAAACGTGTTCAGGCATGGCCGCCACAGCTCCAACCCCTTGCCCATGCTCTACTTGAGATAATTGACGCATTAAAGCCGAAGGGAGCTGTATTATCTGCTGTGCTGGCACTCGTTTAATCAACTGCTGTAACTCTTGATCCAGCTCCAAGCGCTCTGCATCCACCCACAACTGTGCAACCTCATAGCCTCTATCCAGCCACGCCTGACAAAGATGGATGCCTTCTAGCCATACCCAAGTCTCTCGTCCTACTTTACGACCTTGGGCAATACGCAACGCTTTTTTATATAAAGGATTATCTTTAGATTGGATCTGTTTCATGAGGCCTGCCAATTTTTAATGGGCGCAAAACTACGACGATGTTCTGGGCATGGTCCATGTTGAGCTAAGCGCTCAAGATGCAGCTTCGTGCCATAGCCTTTGTGCTGATCAAATCCATATTGTGGGTACTGCTCATGCATCACCATACAAGCCTGATCACGAGCAGTTTTCGCCAAAATAGAAGCTGCAGAAATAGCAGGCACCAGCGCATCTCCTTTGATTACGGCACGCGCTGGCGCTGGTAGCTCTTCTGGCACTCGATTACCATCAATCAACACCCAATCAGGGCGCATAGGCAACTGTTGACAAGCCCTCTGCATGGCTAAAAGCGTTGCTTGCAATATATTTAACTGATCAATTTCCTCAGTGTTGGCACTGGCTATACACCATGCTAAGGCTTGTGCTTTAATCTGCTCCGCCAGTGTTTCACGACGCTTAGCACTCAGTTTTTTTGAATCAGTCAGTGCAATAATAGGCTGCTCGGGATCAAGAATCACCGCTGCTGCAAAAACCGGCCCTGCTAATGGACCGCGCCCGGCTTCATCTACCCCCGCTATCGCTGTGTACTGGGTCAATAAACGTTGTAAATCATCTTCCATGGGCTAACTCTACAATTTTTTCTGCAGCAAGACGCGGTGTATCTAAACATAAGCTCTGGTGTAACTGTACAAAGCGTTCAGCCACCTGATCCGCCCATGCTTGATCAAAAAGCGCTTTTTCAGTTGCTTTCATCAATTTTTCTGGCGTTGCCTCGTCTTGTAATAATTCAGGTACCACAAAATCCTGCGCCAAAATATTAGGCAAGCCCACCCATGGAGTAAGAGGTCGACTTAATCCAGATTGCCATGCCATCAATCGTCGCATCCAGGGTGATAACACATAAGAAATCACCATAGGACGCTTAAATAGCATTGCCTCCAGTGTTGCGGTCCCACTAGCCACTAACAAAGCATCAGCCGCCTCCATTGCCTCCCACGCTACAGGCTGTGTACGCACCTGATGTGTAGTCGTAGACAATAGGTGTAAGTGAGATACTGGATATTGCGACAACAAGGCGCGAAACTCTTTTTCGCGTTGCGCATTCACCATAGGTACAACTATCTGCAAATCAGGATGAGCCTGTTGTAGGCGTTGCACAGTTTGCAAGAAGCGTGGTGCAAGCAATGCAATTTCACTACGACGACTTCCTGGTAATAACGCCAGTACCTTGGCATTTTCTGCCAAACCCAAACGCTGTCGTGCCGCAGCTTTATTCGGCACCAATGGAATATTTTGCGCTAATGGATGCCCCACACAGGTAACAGGAATACCCTCTTTTTCGTAAATAGGCACTTCGAAGGGAAATAATACCAACATGTGGGAAACCGCTTGGCGGATTTTATGGATTCGCTCATAACGCCATGCCCAAATAGAAGGCCCGACAAACTGTACTGTAGGGATGCCGCGCTTATGCAATTTGGCTTCTAAACGTAAGTTAAAGTCTGGTGCATCAATACCTACAAATACATCAGGCGGTTGCGCCTGCCAACGCCCAGCACTTCCATAGTAAGTGCGTAAAATTTTCGGTAGTGCACGAAACACATCGGTATAGCCAAATACGCTTAATGTATCCATGCTATACCAGGTTTCCAAGCCTTCTGCCTGCATGTAAGGGCCGCCTATGCCAGAAAAATGCGCTTGAGGTTCAAGCGCATGGATTCCCTGCATAATACGACCCGCTAACAAGTCTCCCGACGGCTCACCAGCAACCATGCCGATTTGTATCATGGGCGTACAATACCCCGATTAGACTGTGCTAAGAATGTTGTAAAGAGCTGCACCGCTGCTCGTTGCTCCTGATCTTGTCCCAGTTGATGTATCTGCTCAAGGGCTTGCTCTACTGTTAACTGCCGTCGATACAATAAGCGATAAGCATCTTTAATGCATTTAATACTGGCTGGCGTAAAGCCACGTCGTTTTAAACCCTCGGCATTAATCCCACTTGGTCGAAATGGGTCCCCCGTGCCAATCACATATGGTGGGATATCTTGGCGCACGGAGCTGGTACCACCTACCATCGCATGTGCTCCAATACGCACAAACTGATGTACCGCAGACAAGCCCCCTAAAATCGCCCAATCCCCAATATGAATATGCCCAGCGAGCTGTACACTATTAGCGATGATTGTATGACTGCCAACCTGACAATCATGTGCAATATGCACATACGCCATGATCCAATTATCATCACCCACACGGGTAACCCCTACGTCCTGCACAGTACCGGTATTAATCGTTACGTACTCACGAATGGTATTGCCATCACCAATTTCTAGGCGCGTAGGCTCTCCTGCATACTTTTTATCTTGAGGTATGCCACCAATAGAACAAAAGCGATAAAAATGGTTATTTTCGCCTATAGTTGTATGACCATCGATGACACAATGTGGACCTATTATCGTACCGGCACCAATGGTGACATGCTCACCAATAATACTGTACGCGCCGATTTCCACATCATCCGCAATCACAGCGCCTTTAGCCACAATGGCGGTAGGATGAATGCGACCCATCTTATTTATCCAATACACGAATAGCGCACATCAACTTAGCCTCGGCCACTACTTGATCATCCACCAAGGCTTTAGCTGTATATTTGCACATAACACGACTAATGCGATCTGCTACTACCTCGAGACGCAACTGATCACCTGGTACGACAGGTTTACGGAAGCGCGCCCCGTCGACACCTACTAAGTAATACGCCACCTTTTGGCTTGCCGGATCAATATCGGCATCATCCTCAAAAGAAAACAAGGCGGCGGCTTGTGCCATGGCTTCGATAATCAATACCCCTGGCATTACAGGGTGGTGGGGAAAATGCCCCGTAAAAAAAGGCTCATTGATTGAGACATTTTTGATGGCAACAATACTTTTGCCGGGAACCATTTCAACGACCCGATCCACTAACAGCATCGGATAACGATGCGGTAAGCGTTCCATGATCTGTTGTATATCAAGTTCCATCATATCTTGTTCCTACTTGTTATTGTGATGTGCGGTTTCGCTCCAATGAGCGCACACGTTTACGTAATTGAGAAAGCTGAGAAATCACAGCGGCATTATGCTGCCAATCTTTGTGCGAAGCATAGGGGTATACGCCACTGTAGCGCCCAGCGGTTTTTATCGATGAGGTAATCGCTGTTCCACCCGAGATCTGCACATGGTCCGTAATAGTTAAGTGCCCAGAAATCATCGCTGCACCGCCAATAATACAATGCGCACCGATATGGGTAGAGCCCGCAATCCCTACACAAGCCGCAATGGCTGTATGCTCTCCAATATGGACATTATGCCCAACCATAATTTGGTTATCGAGTTTAACGCCATCTGCAATCACCGTATTATCCAACGCACCCCGATCAACGGTCGTGTTCGCGCCGATTTCGACATCATTGCCAATTTCTACGGTTCCAACTTGAGCAATTTTCGCCCAGCCGCCTTGTGGATGGGGAGCAAACCCAAAGCCATCAGCTCCTATCACACACCCACTATGCAATAGGCAGCGCTCACCAATTTGCACTTGGTGATACAACGTAACCCGAGGCTGTAAGCATGTGTTTTTACCGATCTGCGTCCCGGCCCCAACCACACAACCTGCACCGATACGGACGTTTTCAGCGA
>JAAYRP010000096.1 GCA_012518715.1 Alcaligenaceae bacterium
CAATGTGCGCACCCGGCGTCCAGCGAGGAAACTCGCCCCCATCCCCCGCCCATCCCCCGCTTTAATTCCCGAAAGCAGTGTAGGCGTTGTCGCTATGGAGGGGCTCAATACCGAGCTTGCCGCCCAAGCTGTGATCGCTTGCGCCCAACACATCGCTAAAAAGCTGGCCCTATAAAAAAAGGGCCTAAAGGCCCTGCTATGATTAGCGGTTTATTTTAAACGGCACAAGATCCAATCCTGCATTTCTGCTACCGACTCAACCATATGCGTAGGGTTGGATTTTTCTAAAGTAGGCACATCATGCGCCCCATAGGTCACAGCCAAGCTGTCCATGCCAGCGTGATGCGCCATATAAATATCATGCGTGGTATCGCCCACCATCAATACATTTTCTGGTGTTAGATCTAATTCCCATATGATTTCGTGCAACATTTGTGGATCCGGCTTACTTTGGGTTTCATCCGCGCAACGTGTGGTATTGAAATAATGCGTTAAATTGACCGCTTTAAGAACCCGATCTAATCCAGCTCGACTTTTCCCTGTTGCCACGCTAATCGATATGGTTCGCTCGCGTAAACTATCGAGCATAGCAACAGCCCCATCAAACATTTTAATGGATGTGTCACGCTGAAAAAAATGGTGACGATAACGCTCTAAAAACCGTGGCATAAGCTCGGCGGTCAACTCAGGAACGGCTTTATATAGCCCTGTTTCTAGCGATAAGCCAATAATCCAGCTCGCTCTCATCGCTGGAGGCACAGGCAAACCTAAATCTGCACTCGCTAACTGTATCGACTCGATAATTGAGTGCGTGGAATCCATTAACGTACCGTCCCAATCAAAAATAACGGCATCATAGTGTTTCAATGTGATTTCTCCAAGAATTGAATAGCCTGATTAAATACAGCGGGCAAAGGGGCGTGGATGTGTAAGCGCTCCCCCGTCACAGGATGCGGCATGACCAAGCGCGACGCATGTAAAAACATGCGCTTAAAGCCACGTTGAGCAAAATCGGCACGAACCTGATCTGAGCCGTACTTATCATCGCCGACTATCGCAAAGCCTGTATGCGCTAAATGCACACGAATCTGGTGGGTACGCCCTGTTTTTAACTCTGCTTCAATCAGACTGTACTGCCCAAAACGTTGCAACAAGCGCACAATGGTATGCGCCGCTTTGCCACTGGGGTCTACCCGTACCCGGCGCTCGCCAGAAACCGTCAACCAACGTAGAAGCGGCGCTTTAATATGTTGTTTATCATTAACCCACTCACCCTCCACCAAGGCCTGATAGTATTTATCAATACGTCCCTGTCTAAACATATCATGAATCGCTACTAGTGCTTTACGGCGCTTGGCAACGATTAATAAGCCAGAAGTATCCCGATCCAAGCGATGCCCTAGTTCTAATAATTTAGCCTCAGGGCGCGCGGCGCGTAGCTGTTCAATCACTCCAAATGCCACACCGCTGCCCCCATGCACTGCAATCCCTTCGGGTTTGTTTATAATAAGGAGGTAGTCGTCCTCAAAGACGATGGGAAACTGCGCAGCGGGAACCACTGGTGCCGCTTCTGGATCTGGCATACGCATAGGAGGGATCCTTACCAGATCACCGACTTGGAGCCGGTATTCATTTTTAGTGCGTCCTTTATTGACACGGACTTGTCCGCTACGAATGGCTTTATAGATGTGGCTTTTTGGTACGCCTTTGCATTCTCGTACTAAAAAATTATCCAAACGCTGTCCGGCCCATTCGGCACTTATTTCAATAAACCGCACTTGCGGTATGGTCTTTTTCGCTGCTAATGGTTTTCTCATACTTAAAAGAGGCATATAATCGCCTCAGCCTATGGGAACTGTGACACCGCTAGACGTAGAGATGCAAGGTGCGTCTCCGCTAGCCGTAAAAGTACTTATTGTAATACGTATTGTGCACAGTTTCCGGGGTCATAAGGTCGCCGGGACCACACAAAAACAAAGACGCGGTTAACATTGCCCCGCATTCTCTTTTGTGTTGTCACCCGCGTGCGGCACTGAGTTATCTGCCAAGTTGTCGCTGTATACAGAATTT
Source organism: Alcaligenaceae bacterium (assembly GCA_012518715.1). Lineage (GTDB taxonomy): Bacteria > Pseudomonadota > Gammaproteobacteria > Burkholderiales > Burkholderiaceae_B > Paenalcaligenes > Paenalcaligenes hermetiae. The sequence continues at coordinate 2,071 of JAAYRP010000096.1, forward strand.
AGCACCCGTTGTATATAAACCATACAACGGTGGTTCCAGCAATATATTGAATCGTCTATAACACTATTGTGAATATGACCCGTCTGCTGACTGAACTGCGCTCTACCATGCGCACTGTGCCCATTCGACAAAGCGTGGGCATCATGTAAGCCTTGCCCACTTCTTGCAGCCAAAGCAGTGTCCCACACCGAGTGACCCGCGGTCGCGCGCCGATTGTCTGCGCGCAATGACAACGGAGAATAACACTCATGAAACGCATGTTGTTTAATGCAACACACCAAGAAGAACTACGTGTTGCGATTGTCGATGGTCAAAAACTTATCGACCTCGACATTGAATCTGCCGGACGCGAACAGCGTAAAGGCAACATTTATAAGGGAGTCATCACCCGCATTGAACCGGGTTTAGAAGCATGTTTTGTAAGCTATGGCGAAGAGCGCCATGGCTTTTTGCCATTTAAGGAAGTGGCACGCTCATACTTCAAAGACGGTGTTGATGTTCGGAATGCTCGTATCCAAGATGCTTTAGTCGAAGGCCAAGAGCTCATCATCCAAGTTGAAAAAGAAGAACGTGGCAACAAAGGCGCTGCCTTAACCACGTTTATTTCTTTAGCTGGACGTTATTTGGTGCTGATGCCTAATAACCCTCGAGGCGGTGGCGTATCGCGCCGTGTCGAAGGCGAGGAGCGCCAAGAATTACGTGAAGCCATGGATCAGCTTAATGTCCCTCAGGGTATGAGCATCATTGCGCGTACAGCAGGGATTGGACGCAGCGTCGAAGAACTTCAATGGGATCTGAATTATCTTTTGCAGCTTTGGTCCGCCATTGATGGTGCTGCTAAAGAAAACCCTGCCCCCATCCTGATTTATCTTGAGTCCAGTCTGGTTATCCGGGCTATTCGCGACTACTTTTCGTTAGATATTGGCGAAATTCTTATCGACACCGATGACATTTACGAGCAAGCCACAGCTTTTATGAATGTGGTCATGCCTGACAACGTCAATCGGGTCAAAATGTATCGCGATGATATCCCATTATTTTCGCGCTTCCAAATCGAAAACCAAATTGAAACGGCTTACTCTCGCACGGTTCAGCTCCCCTCTGGCGGAGCCGTCGTTATTGACCATACCGAAGCCTTAGTCGCTATTGATGTCAACTCAGCTCGCTCTACACGTGGTGCTGATATTGAAGAAACCGCCCTGCGTACGAACTTAGAAGCCGCCGATGAGGTCGCCCGTCAATTACGTTTACGCGACTTAGGTGGTCTGATTGTTATTGACTTCATTGATATGGAGGACAATAAAAACCAGCGTGCTGTAGAGCAACGTTTACGTGATGCACTGCATGTGGATCGAGCGCGCGTGCAGATGGGTAAGATTTCCCGTTTTGGTTTAATGGAGCTGTCACGCCAACGTTTACGCCCTGCGCTCAATGAAGGCTCTCACGTGACCTGCCCACGCTGTACTGGTACTGGTGTTATTCGTGATGCCGAGTCCAGCGCTCTTCATGTCTTACGCTTGCTCCAAGAAGAAGCCATGAAAGAAGGCACAGCAGCTATCCATGCGCAGTTGCCAGTAGATGTCGCTACATATCTCTTGAATGAAAAACGTAATGACATCACCAAAATCGAGTCTCGCCTCAATGTCAGTTTGACCCTTATCCCAAATAAAGGTCTAGAGACCCCACACCATATTATTGAGCGCTTACGCCACGACGACCCTCGTCTAGAAGACTTGCGCTCTAGCTATCA
>JAAYRP010000097.1 GCA_012518715.1 Alcaligenaceae bacterium
GACATGCTCGAGGAGTGGAGTCGCACCAAACGTGCGCCTAAACATGCCGCGTGGTTGCATGATGGAAGCTATAAGGAGATGTTTAAATGAAATTAGCCAGCCTAAAACAAGGCCGTGATGGTGCTTTGGTGGTAGTGAGCCGTGATCTAACCCGTTTTAAGGTGGTGGCAGATATTGCCCCCACTATGCAATACGCTTTAGAAAATTGGGAGCAGTGTGAACCAGCACTACAGCAGGTCTATGAGCAAATTAATGCTTCAGCGGATCATACGCAAGCTTTTGATGTGAACTTGTTTCACTCTCCGTTGCCGCGCGCTTATCAGTGGGCAGATGGCTCAGCGTACATTAACCATGTGGAGTTAGTACGCAAAGCACGTAATGCCGAAGTGCCAGCCTCGTTCTACCATGACCCGCTGATGTATCAGGGTGCTTCCGATGGTTTTTTAGCGCCTAGGGATAAGGTGGTTGCAGACCCTGATTGGGGCATTGATTTTGAGGCTGAGGTCGCGGTGATTACAGGTGATTTGCCTATGGGGGCAACCGTAGAGCAAGCCGCTCAATCCATTCGCTTGGTGATGCTAGTCAATGATGTGAGCATGCGCGCATTGATTCCCGCGGAGCTAGCAAAAGGGTTTGGTTTTTTACAAAGTAAGCCGGCGAGCGCATTTAGTCCAGTGGCCGTCACACCCGATGAATTAGGAGACAAATGGGCCGATCACAAGGTACATCTTCCATTGCTTGTGGAGCTAAACGGTCAGCCCTTTGGTCAACCCAATGCAGGTGTAGACATGACGTTTAATTTTGCTCAGCTTGTAGCTCATGTAGCTAAAACCCGCACCGTTTGTGCAGGTACGATTGTTGGTTCGGGCACTGTCTCAAATAAACAAGGCAGCTTATGGGGCTCTTCTATTGAAAATGGGGGCGTAGGCTACTGTTGTTTGGCGGAGGTACGTATGTATGAAACCATCGAGCAGGGCAAGCCCTTAACGCCTTTTATGCAGCCGGGTGATGTGGTACGGATTGAAATGAAAGACGAGGCAGGGCAAAGCATTTTTGGTGCGATTGAAAACGAAGTGGAGCGCTTTTAAGCGTTAGCCGATAAGAAAAAAGGGTGCTTTGCCCGCACCCACCAAAGGAGTATTTATGCGTTTATATACGTATTTTCGTAGTTCAGCCGCATATCGAGTGCGTATTGCTTTAGGTTTAAAGCAATTGGATTGGGAAGCGGTTCCGGTTCATTTATTGCGTGACGGGGGGCAGCAACACAGCGAGGCGTATAAAAAAAAGAATCCTGCTGAGCTGGTTCCAGTCTTAGAAGACGCAGGACAAGTGTTTACGCAGTCGTTGGCGATCATCGAGTATTTAGATGAGGCGTACCCAACGACACAGGCCTTACTGCCGGATGATCCTGTCGCACGCGCCCATATTCGTGGGTTGGCGCTGCAAATTGCTTGTGATATTCACCCTTTAAATAATTTACGTGTTTTACAGTACCTAGAAAAAAATGCCGCGTGGGATACAGCACAACGCCAGCAGTGGTATTTGCATTGGGTGGGGACTGGGCTAGAAGCCTTTGAAAAACAATTAGCGGTTTATAATACATCGGGTGAGTATTGCTATGGTTCACAGCCAACCTTAGCGGATGTGTGCTTGATACCGCAAGTCTTCAATGCGCAGCGCTTTGGTTATGCAATCGACCATTTACCGCGGGTAGCACAGGCGGTACAGGCTTGCTCGCAACTACCCGCTTTTATTCAAGCTGAGCCTGCTCAACAAATGGATGCAGAGTAATGCAGTTACAGCCTCATTCGGTGGATCAAATTGTTTTAGTCTTATCAAATGCGCCCGACGAGGCGTTGGCAAAACGGATAGCGCACCTCACCGTAGAAGAGGGTTTAGCCGCTTGTGTGAACCTTGGGCGCCCTGCCTTGTCTATGTATATGTGGCAAGGCACGCTGGAGGGCGCCGAGGAAATCCCCCTCACCTTTAAAACCACAGGGGCAAAGGTAGGAGCATTGATGGAAAGAATCCGCTCCTTACACCCTTACGAGGTTCCCGAAATTCTTGTTCTCCCTGTCATTGCGGGGTTGGATACATATGTTAACTGGGTAAAAGAACAGACCTCCGCGTAGCCTTGGTGTGATAAAAAGCTAACATCAAACCAAAGGAATGATTCTATGTTGGGTTCTACACCCGCTTGGCAAGGCGGACGGTGGTATCGTCTTTTCTTTTTATTCTGGGTCAGTGTGGTACTGCTCATTGCGCGTCCGGCACAGGCTTTTGATGAGTTTTTAGACCCTGAACAAGCGTTTCAGTTATCGGTAGCCATGCATAGCCCCACCGAGGTGGATGTGCATTTTCAAATCGCGCCAGAATATTACATGTACCAATCGCGGTTTGCTTTTAGTTTGAATGATGACGAGCAAGCGGTGGGTGATCCGGCTTTCCCCCCCGCTCAAGTCATTTATGACCCCACCTTCGATGAGGAAATGGCGGTATTTAGGGAACAGGTAACGGTTCGTGTACCGGTTCAACCCGGCTTAGGCATACCGGGGTTACCCCTGTCATTGGCGATTACGTATCAAGGGTGTGCCGATGCTGGGCTTTGTTATTCCCCTATGACAGAGACGATCCAGCTCACCGCTGTGGAGGGGGGCTACAAAGCGCAAGGGCGCTGGGTAGTGGATAGTGTGCCAGAGCCCTTAGATCATGTGGTCGAGGCCCCCACCACTGCAGTCAGCTTTACCGAGGCATTTAGCTTAAGTGATACCGGCATCGCTGGTTTTCTTGCCCAGACCTCGTGGGCAGAAATGATGGCCTTGGCTTTTGTGTTTGGTTTGCTGTTGTCATTTACTCCTTGTGTTTTACCGATGGTGCCCATTTTGTTAAGCATTATTGCTGGCCAAGGGGTCAAACCCACGGATTCACGCTGGCGGGGCTTAACGTTGGCCGCGGCTTATGTATTGGGTATGTCGTTGGTTTATACCGCTCTAGGGGTGGTTGCTGGCTTAGCGGGTGCGAGCTTAGCAGCCTGGTTGCAAACCCCTTGGGTGTTGAGTCTGTTTGCTGTCATTTTGGCCGTTTTAGCGCTCTCCATGTTTGATGTGTATAACTTGCAGGTACCAGCCGGTATGCAGTCATCGTTACAAGGGCGGCTAGCTAAAATTCCCGGTGGTAAATACGGCGGTGTGTTTTTAATGGGCATGCTTTCAGCATTGATTGTGGGGCCATGTGTGGCCGCACCGTTAGCTGGTGTGTTGTTATTTATCTCGCAAACGGGTGATGTGGTCTTAGGGGGCGCTACATTATTCGCGCTGGCCTGGGGCTCAGGTGCGCTACTGCTTGTAGTGGGGGCATCTTCTGGGGCGCTATTACCTAAAGCTGGTGGTTGGATGAATGGGATTAAATATGGCTTTGGGATCCTGTTGCTCGCCACGGCGTGGTGGATGGTTAACTCGGTCTTACCCACATGGGTATTGATGCTGGGTTGGGCCGTCTTAGCGATTTGGTCCGCTACGCTATTAGGAGCATTCCGTCGTTTAGAAGCCGAGGCAGGCGTATTCCAACAACTATTAAAAGGGGTTGGTATTTTGGTAGCGGTATGGGCCATAGCACTTACCGTTGGGGTGGCGTCAGGGAGCCGAAGCATTACCCAGCCTTTAGCTGGATTAGGGGTGGGTGGTAGTGCAGGAGCGGTAAATAGTGTGGCAGCGCCTCCATTTGAGCCGGTGACTTCTATTCAGGAATTAGAAGCCGCACTGGCGGCGGCAGACCGACCTGTTATGTTGGATTTTTATGCAGATTGGTGTGTGTCGTGCATCGAAATGGAGCAGTTCACCTTTACGGATCCAGAGGTTGCTCAAAAAATGGGGAACATGATTTTGTTACAAGCCGATGTGACCAAAAACACCCCAGAGGACCGTGAGCTGTTAAAGCGTTTTCACTTATTTGGGCCACCCGGCATCATTTTCTTTGATGCGCAGGGCAATGAGCTTCCCGATCCTCGGGTCGTTGGGTTTATGCCGGCGGATAAGTTTAGCGCTGAGCTAAATAAAGTCGTACGCTAAGTAACACGAGCTGCACATAAAAAACGCCAGCCTAATACGCTGGCGTTGTTATTAGGGCATCGGATTTATTGATTTGCCTGCATCCATTTAGCCGCTTCGATCGCAAAGTACGTCAAAATACCATCGGCACCGGCACGTTTAAAAGCGAGTAGCGATTCCATCATGACTTTATCGTGATCGAGCCAGCCATTTTGTGCAGCGGCTTTGAGCATGGCGTATTCTCCGCTGACTTGGTAGACAAAGGTTGGCATACCAAACGCGTCTTTGACCTCGCGCACAATGTCTAAATACGGCATACCTGGTTTGACCATCACCATGTCGGCGCCTTCGCGTATATCGGCGGCGACCTCGCGGACTGCTTCTAAGCGGTTAGCAGGATCCATTTGATAAGAGGCTTTGTCGGACTGACCCAGGTTGGCGGCAGAGCCTACGGCATCACGGAAAGGCCCGTAAAACGCACTCGCGTATTTGGCCGAATAGGCCATGATACGTGCGTCAATAAAGTGGTTTTCATCCAAGATGTTACGGATCGCGGCAACGCGGCCGTCCATCATGTCGCTAGGAGCAATAATATCCACACCTGCTTGGGCTTGGGTGAGTGCTTGTTTGCACAAAACAGCTACTGTGGGCTCGTTAAGCACGTAGCCGTTTTCATCAATAATACCGTCTTGACCGTGACTGGTATAAGGATCCAGCGCCACGTCAGTCAGTACACCTAGCTCCGGAAATTCTTTTTTTAACAGTGCAACGGTACGAGGCACCAGACCATCTGGATTCGCAGCCTCTAGTCCTTGGGGGCATTTTTTTTCGGGTTCGATAGAAGGAAAAAGCGAAAGCACAGGGATACCAAGCTTTACGCATTCTTCGGCTACGGCTAAGAGCTGGTCAGGCGAATAGCGATAGACGCCTGGCATAGAATCGACCGCCTCGCGGACATTTTTGCCCTCGCGAATAAAAACGGGATAAATAAAATCATCAACGCTAACGGCGGACTCGCGCACTAAACGGCGGGTGAAGTCATCACGACGGTTGCGGCGTGGGCGGCTTTGGGGGAAATGAACGTCAGGAATAAATTTTGTCATGGTACAAATTGGGGAGAAATCCAGTTTTCGATATGTTGCGTCGCGTCTTCGATACCAATGCGGTGCGTCGCGGAAAAGGGCAACGCATGTAAAGCACCAATGTCTTTAAGCTGCTTGCGTGCGGCAGCTACCGCTTGGATACGTTTACCATACGCAAATTTATCGGCTTTAGTTAATAATACTAATACCGGTCGTCCGGTGGGCGCAATCCAATGGGCCAACTGTAAGTCTAAATCGGTCAGTCCTCGACGAATATCAATTACTAAGACAATGCCTGCTAGGGAATTGCGCGTCCGTAAATAGCCGCCAAGCACTTGGTCCCATTGCTGTTTTTCTTGGCGATTAACCGCCGCATACCCATATCCGGGCAAATCGACTAAATAACCAAGCTGGGCATCGGCTTCTAGAGGGTCCGGAATGCCAAACATGTTGATCAGACGTGTTCGCCCCGGTGTTTTACTGGAAAAAGCAAGGCGGCGTTGGTTTGTTAAGACATTGATAGCAGAGGACTTACCCGCATTAGAGCGCCCCACAAAGCAAACCTCTGGAGGGCCTTCGGGGGGGAGCTGGGACAGTTGTGCCGCAGAGATGGTGAAGCGAGCGCGATGTAATATAGACATGATTGCAGCAAATTCCGTTTAATTTTGTAGCTCTATTGTATAATCACTAAGTTTAATACGGTAACGTCGTGTTCTTGGCAAAGATTCTTTCGCAGAATGCGGCGGGTTTGGCGGCATAAGCCCCTTTTTTGCTTATCCAGTTGAATCGCGATTGTCGAGGACTACATGAAGCGCGTGCTATCAAAATTTATTATCACAAGCAGCCTAATCGCGGGTTGTTCCATGCTGAATATCGCTTATGCGGCGGACGCAGCAAAACCCGATTTACAAAAAGGTGAACAGCTCTATATTAATGGCAATATGGCTAAAGGCGTATTGGCCTGTGTGACCTGTCACGGCGAGGCCGGAAACAGCACGCTTGAAGCCAACCCTAATTTGGCACAGCAACCTTTTGAGTATATCGTTAAACAGCTGGGCGATTTTCGTCCTCATAAAGAAGGCGAGCCTGCTAAACGTCTCGCTGCAGGCGGTGCTCCTACTGTGATGGCCAGCATTGTTGCAAATATGAGCACAGAGGAAATGCGCGATGTTGCGTATTACCTCAGTCAGCAAAAGCTAGACCCCGCTAAAGCAGCTACGGCCACCAATATGGACACCCTAGATCGTGGCCAGAAAATCTGGCGTGGTGGTTTGCCAGAGCGTGGTGTTGCAGCCTGTGCGGCTTGTCATGCTCCAAATGGCGCAGGTCTACCTGGTCAGTACCCACGCTTGAGTGGTCAGTTCCCTTCTTATATTGCTGATCAGCTGCGCTTGTTCCGCAGTGGTGACCGCAATAACCAGGTCATGATGCACGATATCTCAGATCGTATGAATGATGCGGATATTGATGCAGTAGCTGACTACGCTGCAGGCTTGCGTTAAACGCTGTTATTGCTATTAAAATAAGCTCACCTTGTTCGGCTAGCTCGCAAGGTGGGCTTTGCTGTGTTTGATGTACAGTGAATTTCTTTTCCAAGCGGGGAACTTCTGATTCTGCCCCGACTCTAATGGTATCAGCCATTTGTCTATCTATTTTATAAAAGTAATCCTGTGACTGTATCCACCACTCAACGTCGCGCTAGTTCCGAAGACGTCATTGAGCTATTGGGCTCAATGCGCTTTGCGATTAGTCTTTTGGTCTTTATATGTGTGGCCAGCATTATTGGGACGGTAGTTGCCCAAAATCAAGCCATGAGCACCTATATAGATCAGTTTGGTCCATTTTGGGTGGCTCTTTTTGATAAGTTCACCGTTTGGAATGTGTATAACAGCTGGTGGTTTTTGGTCATTATGGGTTTTTTGGTGGTTTCAACCACCTTATGTGTGATTCGAAACACGCCCAAAATGCTAAAGGATGCCACTGCCTTTAGGGAGTACGTGCGCGGCTCCAGCTTGCGGGCCTTTCCGCATCGCGTTGAAATATCCTCCGATCACGAACCCCAAGCCAATCTAGAGCCTGTAAAAAACTGGTTAAAGTCCCACGGCTATGCCTATAAAGTGCGTAAGGACGAGGACGGTAGTTATATGGTGGCGGCCAAAAAGGGCGGGGCTAACCGTCTGGGCTATATCTTTGGGCACGTTGCTATTGTGGTGATTTGTGTGGGAGGCATGTTAGACAGCGAACTACCCATCCGAATCCAAGTCTGGTTAGGTGACAAATCCCCCATCACAGAAAATATGTTCGTGTCTCAGGTGCCAGAATCGGGGCGCTTAAGTTTGTCTAACCCAAGCTATAGCGCCAATATGTTGTTACCAGAGGGCGCTAAAACCTCACACGCCATTGTGAATTTTGGCGAGGGGGTGCTAATTCAACCGGTTCCATTCACCGTAGAGCTTAAACGGTTCATTATTGACTACTACTCTACAGGCATGCCCAGCAGCTTCAAGAGCGAGGTAGAGGTCATTGACGAAGAGCGGGGTGAACGCTTTTCTCAGGTGATCGAGGTAAACAAGCCATTACGTTACCGTGGGGTTACGGTGTATCAGTCTGGTTTTGATGATGGGGGGAGTACGCTCCGAGTTGGCGTTCTACCTGTAGTGGGCAGCGAATACGAGCCCACACGTGTTCAAGCGACAGTAGGCGATAACCAAGTCC